>JAOPWG010000393.1 GCA_025965775.1 Modestobacter sp.
TGAACTTCCAGGCGTTGTCCTTCTTCGTGCTCGCCTGCTGGATGCTCCACGACCAGGCGTAGAGCCATCCCGAACTCGGGGTCTCGACCACCGGCGCGGCGGCATACCCGATCTTGCCCTTCACCGGAGAGTCGGCCGCCTCGAGCGACCCGGCAGCGGACGTGGCGTCGTACCACATGGCGGCGTTGCCCTGCTGCAGGTCGTTGAGGCACTCGGTGAAGCCCGACTGGGGCGCGCCCGTCTCACCGTGGGACCGCACGAGGTCGACGTAGAACTGGGTGGCCTTCCGGAACCCCTCGCCGTCGACCTCCGCCTTCCAGTCCTTGGTGAACCAGGTCCCGCCGAAGGTGTTCACCACCGTGGTCAGCGGTGCGAAGACCTGGCCCCATCCCGGCTGCCCGCGCAGGCAGATCCCCGCCATCCCCGGCCGGGCACCGTCGACCCGGGCCGCGATGTCGGCCACCTGCGGCCAGGTCGGCTTCGCGGGCATCTCGATCCCCGCGGCCGCGAGCACGTCCTTGCGGTACATGAGGAAGGAGGACTCGCCGTAGAACGGTTCGCCGTAGAGCTTGCCGTCCGCCCCCGACAGGGAGGTGGTCATCGGGCCCAGGACGTCCGCCTGGTCGAAGGCCGGGTCGGCCGCCACGTAGCCGTCGAGCGGGGCGATCCACTTGCTCTTGGCGTAGATGGGGATCTCGAAGTTGCTCAGCGTCGCGACGTCGTACTGCCCGGCCTGGCTGGAGAACTCCTGGCTGATCTTGTCCCGGACGTCGTTCTCGGGGAGCACCGTGAAGTTCACCGAGATGCCGGTGTCCTTCGTGAAGTTCGCGGCGGTGAGTTGCTGGAGGTCGACCATCTGGGGGTTGTTGACCATCAGCACGTTGATCGTGTCGGGGCCGCCGCGGCCTCCGCCGCCGCCCCATCCCGCGCACCCACTCAGGACCAGTGCGAGGGCCGTCGCCGTCACCAGTGCCCGGGTGGCCCGCACGCGCCCACCCCGCGCCCGGGACCGGGCGGCCCCGGGCCGCCCTTCCGTCAGGCTCCACGACCGGCGAAGGCGCACGTCACCAGGCACAGGCTTCTCTCCACATCGAGAGCTGTGAGCCGAGCGCGCCCGCTTGAGCGCTGCGGCACTCACGTCCAACGAGCGTCCCGTAGGCCCGGCAGACCGTCAAGGCCACCGCACGCACCTGTTGCGCAGGTGCACGCCCGGACGAGCGGCCGTCTGCAGCGCCGCCATGTCGGCCGGCGAGGAGGGCCGTCGGTGACGCAGGGCCCTTGTGGCAGCCGGCGGGCGGGAGAAGCATCGGAGGGAGCGTCAGCCCACCTGTCCCGCCGGTGGGGGATCGGCGCGCGACCGCACGGACGCCGGGTGATCGGGGAACGGGATGGAGGGCGACGTGATGGACAGAGATCAGGAACCCTCGGGGGACTACGGGTACGACCTGGCGCACGAGGAGACCGGTCGCGGGCAGGCTCGGGGCGCGATGACCGGCCAGGAACAGGTCAGCACGTCGCTACCCGGCCGCACGGTCGACCTCGACCAGGACCTCAGCTACGACGAGGCCCATGGCTTCTGACCGCTCGACGTCCCCGCCAGGGCGGGGCGGTCGGGGAGTTCCTCGCAGCGCCGCCGCTGACGTCGTCCGACTGCCGGGCCGGAGGGCCAGAAATCCCGACCGGACGGCGACAACATGTGCCCGGAGGGGCAACCCGCCATGCCCGACACGATGCTCGACCGCAGCCCGTTCCTCGAAGGCCCGTACGCCCCGGTCACCGAGGAGATCACGGCATTCGACCTACCGGTGACCGGCAGCCTGCCCGCCGAGTTGAACGGACGCTATCTGCGCAACGGACCCAATCCGCTGGGCCTGGACGACCCCGGCTCCCACTGGTTCCTCGGTCCGGGCATGGTGCACGGCGTACGGCTGCGCGACGGCAGGGCCGAGTGGTACCGCAACCGCTGGATCCGCTCCCGGCACGTGGCGGGGGCGCTGGGCGAGACGTGGCCGGGCGGGCCGGTCCATGCCGGCATGGACGCCGCCGCCAACACCCACGTCATCGCTCATGCCGGGCGCACCCTGGCGACCGTCGAGGCGGGCCCGCTGCCGTACGAACTGTCCGCTGAACTGGACACCCTGGGCCCGTGCGACTTCAACGGCACCCTGCCCGGTGGCTATGCCGCGCACACCAAGCTCGACCGGCGGACCGGCGACCTGCACGCCGTCGCCTACTTCTGGGGCTGGGACCACGTCCAGCACGTCGTCATCGGCACCGACGGCACGGTCAGCGGCACCACCGACATCCCGGTCGCCGACGGGCCGATGATGCACGACTTCGCCCTCACCGAGCGGTACGTGGTCCTCTTCGACCTACCGATCACGTTCAGCATGGACGCGGCGGCTACCGGTTCGAAGCTGCCCTACGCCTGGAATCCGTTGCACGAGGCCCGGGTGGGGTTACTGCCCCGGGAGGGCGCCACCCGGCAGGTCCGTTGGCTGGAGATCGACCCGTGCTGGGTCTTCCACACGCTCAATGCGTACGACGACGGCGACCGCGTCGTCGTCGACATGTGCCGGTACGAGGGCGCGTACGACCTGTCGCAGCTGGCCGGGCAGGGGCCGCTGACGCTGGACCGCTGGACCATCGACCCCTCCGCCGGCAGGATCACCCAGCGGCGCCTCGATGACCGCCAACAGGAGTTCCCGCGCGTCGACGACCGCGTCGTCTCCCAGCCGCACCGCTACGGCTACAGCGCCGCGGTCGGGGAGATCAGCCGGGACACCGTGCTGCCCAGCGGGGACTTCACGGACGGAGCCTTCGCCCACGCGCTTCTCAAGCACGACCTGACCGCCGGAACCGTGGAAGGCCACGAGTTCGGGCGGGATTCCACCGTCGGCGAGGCCGTCTTCGCCCCGTCCTCGCCTGAGGCGGCCGAGGACGACGGTTACGTCATGGCTTTCGTGCACGACCCGGACCGCGGGGCTGCTGATCTGGTGGTCATCGCGGCGCAGGACTTCACCGCCGAACCCGTCGCTCGTGTCCACCTACCGGCGCGGATCCCGCTCGGCTTCCACGGCAGCTGGATCGCCGAGCCGTGACGGCGCGCGCCCGGATCCGTCACCTCCGGTCGTGGCACAGGTACCTTCCGTGCGGAGCGCCGAGCCCTCCTCCACCCTGGTGCCACAGCTGATTGACAGCGGGAACCCAGTCTCGGGAGCATGACGCCTCGGCGACACCCTCACGGCCGACCCGGCTCGACCGCCCGGTGCGCCGACCAGGAGGTGGACGCTCGTGGACCTGGCCCAGCCACCGCGCGTTGCACTGTTCGATGGCTTCGCCCTGGACGTCCGGCATACCGCTACGGTGCTGGCTTCCGAAGACCTGCCGCGCGGGGCCCAGCGGCTCATCGCCCACCTGGGACTGTGCGGCCGCCCTGCGCGCGGCGCGATCGCCGGACAGTTGTGGCCCGACGTGCCGGAGGACCACGCCCAGGGCAGCCTGCGATCGGCGCTGTGGCGGGTGCAGAAGGCGGTGCCCGGACTGGTCGACGTCTCCGGCGGCGCGTTGGCACTCGCGCCCGGCGTCCGGGTGGACGTCCGCGAGTTCACCGACTGGGCGCACCGCGCGATGGACCCGTTGGCGGCCCTCGACGACCGGAGGACGCCGGACGTCTCGCTGCGCGGTGAGCTCCTGCCCGGCTGGTACGACGACTGGGTGCTGCTGGAGCGGGAGCGTCTCCGGCAGCTCCGGATGCACGCCCTCGAGGCACTGGCCGACAAGCTGGCCGCCGCCGGGCGTTTCGGCGAGGCCGTTCAGGCGGCGTACGCAGCGGTGCGGACCGAGCCGCTGCGGGAGAGTGCCCATCGGGCGGTCGTCCGGGCGCATCTTGCCGAGGGCAATGTGGCGGAGGCCCTGCGGGCGTACACGGCGTTCCACGACCTGCTCAGCCAGGAGCTGGGTGTGGGGCCCACCGTCCAGATGACCGAGTTGATCCTGCAGGCGCACGTGCGCCTGCAGCAGGCCGCACGCTGACGGTCAGCCGCTGCGGGCGGGGCACTTGACGCTGCAGTGACGGGCGACGGACGAGGCTGCCCTCCTGGCCGAGGTGGACGGTCGACCTGAACGCGGACCGGCAGGGCGTCCTTCTGGCACGGGTCTGGCTGGAGGGCGGCACGGATCAGCTCGGTGCCCGTCTGACAACCCCGGACGTGGATGGCGTGGCCGGAGCGGGCGAGGACTTCAGCGTCGCGGTGACGTCGTCCCCCGACGGCGTGTCGCAGGCCATGGACTCCTGGCTGGGGGAGTACCTCCGCGCCGCGAGGCGGGACTGAGCGGGCAGGCGCCCGGGCGGCCGGGGGAGCGCGCCGACAACCGCCCCCCGGCGTCACCAGATCGGGTCCACCCCCGGTCGGCGGGCGACTGCCACGGGTGGATCCGGGAGACCGCGGTCCGTCTTCACGTCAGGCGACGTGTCCAGGGACCTTCGACCCGTGTGCGGGGTCACGGAAATCACAGCGGGGGGTCGTCGGTTGAACCTTCACGTAGGCGACGACCGCCGGCACCGTCGAGACGGGCCCGTGGCGTACGTCGTAGCCCCCTGTCGAGCCGTCATGAGACGGCGAGCGCGTCCGCCCCCGGTGTGGGGCCCGAGTCGCGCGCCCCGCCCCGAGAGGAACACCGGCGTTGACCTTGGCTGTCCTCAGCCGTCCCCGCACGTCCGCTCTGCGTCGCCTGTCCTCGGCGTCTGCCCCTATCCCTGCGGTCCCGCTGCCGTTGCAACGACTGCGCGTGGCCGTCGCCGTCCTGTTCGCCATGGACGGCTTCGTCTTCGGCACCTGGGCCGCTCGCATCCCCGACGTGACCGCCCAGGTGGGCGCCTCGCACAGCTCTCTGGGGATCGCCGTGCTCTGTCTTTCCCTGGGTGCCCTCGTCTGCATGCAACTGACCGGCGCGCTGAGCGCTCGGCTGGGTACCGGACGGGTCGCTGTGGTCGCCGCAGCGCTGGTCAGCATCGCCATGGCGCTGCCCGGCATGGCCGGGTCCGTACCGCAGCTGTGCGTTGCGCTGCTGTTCTTCGGTGCCGCGACCGGCGCGGTGAACGTGGCGGCCAACAGCCTCGGAGTGCAGGTGGAGGCCCGGAGGGGCCGACCGCTACTGCCCTCGTTGCACGCCGGGTTCAGCTTCGGAGGCCTGGCCGGCGCCCTGATCGGCGGACTGCTGTCGACCGTCGTCGGCGTCGCACCGCACCTCCTGGGCGTCACTGTCATCGGGCTCGTGCTCATCGCCTGGATCGGGCCGACCCTGGCGCGGGCCGACGAGGCTGCACCCCGGATTCGTGCCGTCCGTCCGACGGAGGGGCAGCCGCGTCGCCGCGGCGGTGGCCCCACGGCCGTCCTCGTCGTGCTCGGCGCGATCGCCGGCTGCACGGCGTACGGGGAGGGTGCGCTCACCGACTGGGGCGCGCTCTACCTCCGGGAGGACCTCGGTGCGACGCCGGTCCTGGCCGCCGCCGGTTACGCCGGGTTCTCCCTGGCCATGGCCTGTGGTCGCCTCGTCGGCAGCAGGCTCGTCGTCGAGCTGGGTGAGGAGAAGATCCTCGTCGGCGGGGCGCTGCTGGCCGCGGCCGGCATGCTCATCGCTTCCTGGTCGGGGGCGGTGACCGTCGCGCTGGCCGGCTTCGTCCTCGTCGGGCTCGGTCTGGCCAACGTCTTCCCCCTGGCCATCGCCCGGGCCGGTGCCCTCGGCGGGGCCGGCGGCGTGGCGCTCGCCTCGACCGTGGGCTACAGCGGCCTGCTCGGCGGCCCTCCGCTCCTCGGGTTCCTCGCGGAGTCCACCGGGTTGCCGATCGCTCTGAGCACGGTGTCGGTGCTCGCGGTGATCGCTGCGGTTCTGGTCCGGTCCCTCGGAGGCGAACCGGTCGCCGTGCGTCGGCCGGCAGTCCCCGGACTGCGCCGTCCGGCGATGCCCGCCGTGGTCACCTGGGCAAGCGCCCGCCTGCAGCCGGTCGGTCGCAGCGCCAGCACCGGCGCTCGGCGGGCCGTGGCGGACCTGCGCATCCTGGCCGTCTCCTGAGGGAGCACACGCTCCTCGCCCGGCGGCGGTCGCCGTCGGGCGAGGCTCGCGAGCGAGATCTGTCCGGTCACGCTCCGGCCCCACGACTCACCTCACCCCCATGGGCCGGGCCGGGGACGACGAAGCGGCACGAGCCACGGTTGAGAACGGGGCGTCCGAGGGGCGACGCACCACACCCCACACGGCTCAAGGCCGGCGGGGGGCTGAGCGTCGTATCCTCGGCCGCCCTGCGTGCGGTTGGAGTCTGGCCCGCGGCGGTGCCGTTCAGCTCCGCGGCGTCGGTCGGAGGTGGAGCGGCCCGGCCAGCGCCTCAAAGGTGTCCAGTACGTCCTCGTCGTCACGGGTGAGCAGCTGGACGGCGACATGGTCCGCGCCGGCATCGAGGTGTTCGGTGAGCCGCGCGGCCACCCGGTCCACCGGTCCGTGGGCGACGAGGGCGTCGATCAACGCGTCGCTGCCCCCGTCGGCGAGGTCGTCGTCCCCCCAACCCAGGCGCCGCAGGTTGTTGGTGTAGTTGGTCAGACCCAGATAGGGGTTCTGGACGGCCGGCCGGGCGATGGCCCGGGCGCGTTCGGGGTCGGCCTCGACCACCACCTTCTGCTCGGGGGCGAGCAGGGCGCCGCGGCCCATGATCTCCCGCGCCCGGCGGGTGTGCTCAGGAGGGACCAGGTAGGGATGGGCGCCCGCTGTCCGCTCAGCGGCGAGCCGGAGCACCCTGGGCCCGAGGGCGGCCAGGACCAGGCTCTCGGCCGGCACACCCTCGGTGCGGAGCACGTCGACGTAGGACCTCAGCGTCTCGTACGGCGAGCTGTACTCCCGCGTCGCCTCCCGGTGTCCGGCGCCCACGCCGAGCAGGAACCGCCCGGGCCGGCGGGTGTCGATCCGGGCGAACGATCGCGCCACCTGGCGGGCCTCGCTGTTCCAGATGTTCACGATGCCGGTGGCGAGGGTCAACGTCGTCGTGGCGTCGAGGAGGTCGTCCACGACGCGCAGGTCGGCGGCGGGGGAGCCACCCAGCCAGAGCGTCCCGTAACCGAGTCGCTCGAGCCCTACGGCGAGGTCAGGTGTGACGTCGGAGCTCCGCCGCCAGACGCCGAATCGTCCGAGCCGATCGCGTGCCAGGTCGGCCATCGGTCCACTTCCTTCCCCAGGGGTCCTGCGCTACCCGGTCGCTACCCACTGACGGACGCAGCATCCGGTCGTCCGACCGGCGTCGTCCGGTGTGCCCGCTGCGCCGGCGATCGGTCCGAAGAGCATGCTCCGCGGCTTCGCCGTCGTCCGGTGACGCACCACCGCCCTTCTGGTCGGGCACCGATCGTGGTCCTCGTGCCCGGCACTGTCACGAGAGGTGACCGCTCGGGTCGACGGAAGGTGATCAGCCCGCCGGCCCGGCCGGGACGGGCAGCCGTGTGGCCGGCTCCGGGTGGGAGCACCGTCTGGACATCGCTCGGTTGGTGAGCAAAAGTAAACGGGTGTAACGCGGTCGGCCCCGAGGGAGTTGCCATGTCCGCAGAGGTCACCTCACCGACGTTCCCGTTCCTGGCGGGCCCCCCGCTGGACCTGCCGGCGGAGTTCGAGCTGCTCCGCGCGGAGGAGCCGGTGGCTCGTGTGACGATGCCCAGCGGTGACCGGGCCTGGTTGGTCACGCGCTACCAGGACGTTCGCACCGTCTTCGCCGATCCCCGGTTCAGCCGGGCGGCGGCCTCGGTGCCCACCGCGCCGAAGCTGAGCCCTCGCTTCCTGCTGCGGGCCGATTCCATCCTGAGCAAGGACCCTCCCGACCACACCCGGTTGCGCAAGCTGGTGGCCGGCGCGTTCACCGCGCGCCGGATCGATCACTTGCGCCCCCGCATCCAGGAGACCACCGACCGGCTGCTCGACGGCCTGGAGCAGGTCGATCCGCCTGCAGACCTCGTGACCCACCTGGCGCTGCCGCTGCCGGTCATGGTCATCTGCGAACTGCTCGGCGTGCCCTACTGCGACCGGGACCGGTTCCGCGGGTGGACCGAGGCGCTGCTGAACATCGAGCTGCCGCTGGCAGACGCCTACGCCGCGCGCGAAGCCCTCGACGACTACCTCGCCGAATTGATCGCAGACCGGCGCGTCCACCCCTCCGACGACCTGCTCGGTGTGTTGACCGCTGCCCGGGACGAGGGAGGCAAGCTCAGCGAGGACGAGCTCGTGAGCTTCGGCATCACGCTGCTGATAGCCGGTCACGAGACCACGGCCAACCAGATCGCGACCTTCATGTTGTTCCTCCTGCGCAACCCCGGTCAGCTTCGCCTCCTGCGGGAGTCGCTGGACCTCATCGCCCCCGCAGTGGAGGAGTTGCTGCGCTTCACGCCGCTGGGCGTCGGCAGCGGGCTGCTCCGTGTTGCGACGGCCGACGTCGAGATCGGCGGAGTGACGATCCGAGCGGGCGAGGCGGTCATCGCATCGATCACCTCGGCCAACCACGACCCGGCCGTCTTCGGCGATCCCGACGAGTTGGACATCGCTCGTACCGACAACCCTCACCTGGCGTTCGGCCCCGGCATCCACCACTGCCTCGGAGCCCAGCTGGCGCGCGCGGAGCTGCAGATCGCCATCGCCTCCCTCCTCCAGCGATTTCCCGGGCTCGTCCTCGCCGTCGGCGAGGACGAGCTGAACTGGCGGCCTCGCCTCGGCCTGCGGGGGCCGTCCGCCGTACCGGTCAGCTGGTGACCTGCCTGAACCCATCGAGGACACGCCATGAACACGACCTGGGACATCCGAGTCGACCGCAGCCTGTGCATCGGTTCCGGCATGTGCGCGGCCAGCTCTCCGGCGCATTTCGAGCTGGGGGAGGACCACAAGTCCCATCCGCGGGCCGACGTGGTCGATCCCGACGACGAGGTCCTCGATGCGGCGCTGAACTGCCCGGTGGAGGCCATCACCGTCAGCGACCACGCCACCGGCACGGTCATCGCTCCCGAGTAGTCCAGGTTCCCGCCCTGGATGGATGGCCCGCCGGTGACGGCGTCCAGGGCAGGCGACCTCGTGCCCGCCAGCCGTGACGAGCATCCGCGCTGAGACGCAGTGTTGACCGGCGTCAGGAGCGGGTCACCGTCATCCCGTTGGCTCAGGACCTTGCTCCGTGACTCCGGCCTGCTCCTCCGGGGCACTAGCGTCGGTGCATGTCGACCGGACGGATGGAAGCGTTCAGCGACGGCGTCATCGCGATCGTGATCACGGTGATGGTGCTCGGACTCCCCACCCCGCACGGCACCTCCTGGGCGGCCCTTCACGAAGCGTTCCCGGTGCTCCTGACATACGTGATCAGCTTCGTCTACCTCGGCATCTACTGGAACAACCACCATCACATGTTCCAGGCGACCGACCGGGTGAGCGGGCTGATCCTGTGGGCGAATCTGCACCTGCTGTTCTGGCTGTCGCTGATCCCCTTCACGACGGCCTGGATGGGCGAGAACAACTTCGCCGCGACTCCCGCGGCCGCCTACGGCATCGTGCTGCTCGCGGCCGCGCTGGCCTACTACGCGCTGCAGAGGGTCATCGTCCGGGATCAGGGCGCGGCCTCGCTGCTCGCCGGCGCCGTGGGTCGTGACTGGAAGGGGAAGCTGTCCCCGCTGCTGTACGCGACCGGTATCGGCCTGTCGTTCCTCGACCGCTGGCTGGCGGTCGCCGTCTACGTCGGCGTGGCGCTGATGTGGCTGGTCCCGGACCGAAGGCTCGAGCGGACGATCGCCGCGAGAGCGGCCGTCGATCCGGGGGAGCCGGCGAACTAGCCGCGACGCCGAAGCCGGTGCCGCTGCCGACCAGGCACGTGTCGCAATCGCTTTCTCGTCAGCCCCCCGTGACGGTTCGGCGGCCGACTCGGGGTCTGCGCTGCCAGCGGCGCCGGTTTCGCAGCAGCCCGTTGTCGGTGGAAGAGCCCGGAGCGCTGTCGCGTTGCCATGTGCCACAGTGACCTGCGACGCACGAGGAGGCCGATGTGACCGAGGTAGCCGACTGGAACGCCAAGGTCGTGGAGGAGTTCCGGGCACACGGGGGACGTGTCGGCGGCCCGTTCGAGGGTGCGCCGATCACGCTCGTACACCACCGTGGACGCAAGAGCGGTCGTGCCCATGTGTCACCGATGATGTACATGGCCGACGACGACGACCCTGACACGATCTATGTCTTCGCCTCGAAGGCGGGCGCGCCGTCGCATCCCGACTGGTACTACAACCTCACCGCGGCAGGGGTCGCGGATGTGGAGGTCGGTACGGAGTCATACCCGGTATCCGTCGCCGAGGTGACCGGCGGCGAGCGGGACCGGATCTACGCCGAACAGGCCCGCCGCTATCCGGGGTTCGCCGAGTACGAGGTGAAGACGGCGGGCATTCGTACCATCCCCGTCCTCGCTCTACGTCGCCGATAGGAGCAGGTCGTTGTTCCGTCGCCGAGCCGTAGCGACCGGGGGCAGCTGCCGACTGCCGCCTACTCCTTGCTGCGCGCACTGATGAAGTCGTACACCTCGATCATCACGCGTTCGCGATCGACGTCCAGGGTCACCTCGTGGGAGGAGTCGGCCAGGGCGAGCAGCCGTTTGTCGCTCGCCCTGATGCTCTCCAGCACGTACGGGCCGTTGGCCTTGTCCACGATCTGATCCGCATCCCCGTAGACGAGCAGGGTCGGCACGGTGACCTCGCCCAGCCCCTCGCGGACCTGCGTCATCAGCCCCATGCCGCGCTCGAGAGCCCCGAGCGGCATCTCCAGATAGGTGATGCCGCCGACGCCGACGTCCTCGGTGAGCACGCCGACCGTCGCCCACGGGGCCGGGATCGACGGGGGCCGGCTCGAGTCGCCGACGATCGGCTCCAGTGCCTCCAGGGGCAGGACCGGGGCGGCCATGACGATGACGCCCTGGAGGTCCGGGTGACGACGAGCCAGCTCCAGGGTGATGGTGCCGCCCATGGAGATGCCCGCGACGAACACGGTCGAGCATCGCTCACGCAGCTCGCCGAGTGCCTGCTCGGCTGCGGCCAGCCATTCCTCAGGCCCGGTCGGGTCCAGATCGGCGACCGTGGTGCCGTGGCCGGGCATGCGTGGAGCCGACACGGCGAGTCCCCGGCGGGCCAGGTAGTCGGCAAGAGGTCGCACGTTCTGCGGGGTTCCGGTGAACCCGTGGATCAGTAGGCAACCGACCTCGTTGCCCTCGAACCAGTACGCACCCGCACCGGGCAAGATCGTCATGGTCTCCTCCACGCCGAGGGATGCGCCACCGGCGCCGATGCGGCGCACCGTAGAAGGTCTCGCGCCCGGTGTCGACCGTTCCCGGCGCCGGGCGCGCACGACACGCCAGCGGGAAGAGGCGCGGTCACTGCCGCGGGCGCCGCCCGATCTTCGACCCCAGCCAGGTGAGCGGGTCGTACCTGCGGTCCACCACCCGCTCCTTCAGCGGGATGATGCCGTTGTCGGTGAGGTGGATGTCCTCCGGGCACACCTCGGTGCAGCACTTGGTGATGTTGCAGTAGCCGAGGCCGAACTCCCGCTGCGCCGCATCCCGACGGTCCCGTACGTCGAGCGGGTGCATGTCCAGCTCGGCCAGCCGGATGAGGAAGCGAGGTCCGGCGAAGACCCGCTTGTTCTCCTCGTGGTCACGGATGACGTGGCAGGTGTCCTGGCACAGGAAGCACTCGATGCACTTGCGGAACTCCTGCGACCGCTCGACGTCGACCTGCTGCATCCGGTGGTTGCCGTCCTCCTCGCGCGGCCGGGGAGTGAACGCCGGGATCTGCGCAGCCTTCTCGTAGTTGTAGGACACGTCGGTGACGAGATCGCGGATGACGGGGAAGGTCCGCAGCGGGGTGACCGTCACCGTCTCGTCCTCGCCGAACGTGCTCATCCGGGTCAGGCACATCAGCCGCGGGCGCCCGTTGATCTCCGCGCTGCACGACCCGCACTTGCCGGCCTTGCAGTTCCACCGGACGGCGAGGTCTCCGGCCTGGGTGGCCTGGAGCCGGTGGATGATGTCGAGTACCACCTCACCCTCGTTCACCGCCACGGTGAAGCTCTGCAGGTCGCCGCCGGCCGCGTCCCCGCGCCAGACCCGGAACGTCGCGTCGTACGTCACGGCCCCTCCTCGCCGGCGCTCGTCCGGCCCGTGACCGACGCCGCTCTCTCTCCAGGTGACCTCGCAAGCCGGGTCACGGGGACGTCTCCTCGAAGATCCCGGCGAGGTCCGGCGGCATCTGCGGCAGCGGTTGGCGGGTCACCGTCACCGCGCCGTCCGGTGTGCGCGAGCAGACGAGGTTCGTCCTGGCCCATTCCGCATCGGCGGCCGGGAAGTCGTCGCGGGTGTGACCGCCCCGGCTCTCCTGCCGCTCGAGGGCTGCGCGGGCGATGCACTCACCGACGATCAGCATGTGCGGCAGGTCGAGCGCGAGGTGCCACCCGGGGTTGTACTGCCGGTGGCCCTCGACGGAGAGGTTCGCCACCCGCTTCCTGAGCGTGGCGATGCGCTCGAGTGCCTGCTCCATCTCCGGCGCGGTGCGGATGATGCCGACGAGGTCGTGCATCGTCTCCTGCAGGTCGTGCTGCACGGCGTAGGCGTTCTCGCCGCCTTCGCGCTCGAACGGCGCGAGCGCCGCACGGGCCGCGTCGGCCAGCGCGTCGTCGGACACCTCGACCCGGCCCGTCGGCCGACGGGCGGCGTGCTCCGTCGCGGCGATGCCGGCGCGCCGGCCGAAGACCAGCAGATCGGACAGGGAGTTGCCGCCGAGCCGGTTCGACCCGTGCATGCCGCCGGCGACCTCACCCGCCGCGAACAGGCCCGGCACGCGGGCGGCGGCGGTCTCGGCGTCGACCTCGACACCACCCATCACGTAGTGGCAGGTGGGCCCGACCTCCATCGCCTCGGTCGTGATGTCGACGTCGGCCAGCTCCTTGAACTGGTGGTACATCGAGGGCAGCCGCTTGCGGATGTACTCCGGCGAGCGGCGCGAGGCGATGTCGAGGAAGACGCCCCCGTGGGGCGAGCCACGCCCGGCCTTCACCTCGCTGTTGATGGCGCGGGCCACCTCGTCGCGGGGCAGCAGCTCGGGCGGTCGCCGGTTGTTCGTCTTGTCGGTGTACCAGCGATCGGCCTCGTCCGCTGTCTCCGCGGTCTCCTTGCGAAAGAAGTCGGGGATGTAGTCGAACATGAAGCGGTTGCCCGCGGAGTTCTTCAGCACGCCGCCGTCGCCGCGGACGCTCTCGGTCACGAGGATCCCGCGCACCGACGGCGGCCACACCATCCCGGTGGG
>JAOPWG010000430.1 GCA_025965775.1 Modestobacter sp.
GGGCGGGCGCTGATCGACCGGGAGCTCTACCTACCGCGGGCCTGGGTCGACGACCGGGAGCGGGCCCGTGCCGCCGGTATCGCCGATGAGGTCGGCTTCGCCACCAAGCCCGAGCTGGCCCGCCGCATGCTCGCCCGGGCCCTGGACGCCGGGGTACCGCCCGGCTGGGTGTGCGCCGATGAGGTCTACGGGCAGGACAAGCGGCTGCGGGTGTGGTGCGAGCAGCACGGCCTGCCCTACGTGCTGGCCACCCGCAGCAACGACACCGTCGCCACCGTCGACTGGCGCCAACGGCGGGTTCGCGTGCTGATCGCCGAGCTGCCCGAGTCGGCCTGGCACCGCCGCTCGGCCGGCGCCGGCGCGCACGGCCTGCGCCTGTATGACTGGGCGCGGATCGAGCTGCTGGCCGCGTTCGACCCCGGCTGGGCCCGGTGGGTGCTGGCCCGCCGCACCCTCCCCAAGATTTCTGAGGAGTCGGCCGAGCTGGCCTACTACGTCTGCGCCGGCCCGGCGCACACCAGCCTCGAGCAACTCGTCACCGTGGCCGGCGGCCGCTGGCGGATCGAGGAATGCTTCGCCGCCGCCAAGAGCGAGGCCGGCCTGGCCTCCTACCAGGTCCGCGACTACACCGCCTGGTACCGCCACATCACCCTCGCGATGCTCGCCCACGCCTACCTGTCGGCCACCCGCGCCACCGCGAAAAAGGGGGGTCCGCAGCCGGAACCGGCCAGCTCATCGCCCTGACCGTGCCCGAACTGCGGCGCCTGCTCAACACCCTCATCCACACGCCGCGACCCGACCTCGACGCCGCCGCCGACTGGTCCTGGTGGCGCCGACGACGCCAAGCCCAAGCCCGCGCCGCCCACTACCGCGCCCGCAGAAAAGCCCCGCCATACTGCCGTTGCAGTACTAGGTGTCGTGACTGGACACGTTGTTCACGCGGCGAGCCGGCTGATGGGTGGGTGACCTCCTCGGCGGTGTCCAGAGCGCCCAGTGGCCGGCGCCTCCGCGGGACCTGGGCAGCGGCCTCGGGGGCGTTCGCCGCGTCGAGCAGGCGGGCGACCCACAGGTGTCGACGGTATCGGGCCCCACGGCGTCGACCCGGAATTCCCTCGGTCGCGTGATCGGCGGCCATGGCCACGGTCAGGGCGAGCACAGCGCCTTTGCTGGCGCTCTACAGGGCGTGTCGGGCGCAGCCGCGGACCGGATCAGCGCGCCGGACGCAGCCGGTCGACGAGCGCCGGCCCGACCTCCGCACTCACGGTCCCGGCGGCGGCCCAGCCGAGCACGATCAGCCAGGACAGCGGATCCAAAGGCGTGCAGCCGAAGAACTGGCTCATCCCCGGGGTCTGGACGACGGCGAACAGCACGACCAGGGAGCCGGCGGCGGTCGCGAGCACGAGCGGGCTCCTGCGCCCGGACCACGCGGTCTGGCCGAGCTGGCTCGCGATCAGCGCGGCCAGGCCCATCGTGCTCGCCCATCGGTAGGAACCGATGAGCCGACCTGTCGCCCACGCCCCGGTCGCCCCGACAGTCGTCGCGGCCCCCCGGACGAGCACCATGCGCCGGACGGCGTCGGTGAAGCCCCGCTGCGGGCCGGCCAGCAGGACGGGCGCCAGGGGGTGCCCCGCGAGCGGGCCCTCCCCGGAGTCCCCGGCGGCCGCCCGCGGAGTCGAGACGGCGACGGCCAACGCCGGGAACATGTCGGTGAGCAGATTGACCAGCAGCAGTTGCCGGGTCCCGAGCGGGGCCCGGCCACCGAAGACGGTGCCCAGCACTGTGAAGGCGACCTCGCCGGCGTTCCCGCCCACGAGCACCGACACCGCCTCCCGGACCCGCGACCACATCGCCCGTCCCTCGGCGATGGCATCGACCAGCCGGGTGAGGTCCTGGTCGGTCAGCACCAGGTCGGCGGCGGTGCGCGCGGCCGGGGACTCGGCGCCCGAGACTCCCACCCCGACGTCGGCCAGCCGGATGGCGGCGGCGTCGTTGACGCCGTCCCCGGTCATCGCGAGGGTCGCCCCGGCCCGGCGGAGCGCGCCGACCAGGGTGACCTTCTGCTCCGGAGACAGCCGCGCGAAGACGGCCGCCGTCCGGACCATCTCGGCACGTTCGGTGTCAGACGCCCGGGCCAGCTGGGCGCCGGTCATCACCCGGTCGGCGTCCGGGATGCCGGCCTGAGCGGCGATCGCGCCAGCCGTCTCCGGGTGGTCGCCGGTCGCGACGATCACGCGGACGCCCGCGGCCCGCAGCTGCTCGACGGCGGAGACGGACGAGGCGCCCAAGGTGTCGGCCAGGCCGACCAGCCCACGCAGGGTCAGGTCCTGCGCCGCGTCGTCGAGGTCCTCCGGCCGGCCGTCCACCACGCGGTCGGCGACCGCGAGGACTCGCAGCCCCTCAGCCGCCAGCTCCTGGACCCGCTGCTGGACGCCGTCCGGCTCGGTGCACCGTCGAAGGACGACCTCGGGCGCGCCCTTCACTACCAGGCGCCCGTCCCGGACGACCGCGGAGAACCCGCGATCGGCGGCGAAGGGCAGACAGGCCTCCGGATCGCCGTCCCCGGCCATCCCCCGCTCGGTGGCGGCGGCGGCCACCGCCCGGTCCGTCTCGTGGGCGCGGTCGTCGCCTTGGGCCACGGCCGCGGCGGCCAGCCGGAGGACGTCGTCCTTCCCCGACTCGCCCTCTCCCGCGAACGGCACGAGGCGGACCACGCTCAGCCGGTTCTCGGTCAGCGTCCCGGTCTTGTCGAAACACACCGTATCCACGCGCCCGAGCGCCTCCAGCACCCGCGCGCTGCGCACGACGGCACCCCGCTTGGACAGGCGCCGGGCCGCCGTCTGCTGCGCCACGGTGGCCACCAGCGGCAGCCCCTCGGGAACCGCGGCCACCGCGATGGCGAGCCCGGATCCGACGGCCTCGCGGAGCGGACGTCCCCACAGCACGCAGAGCGCGGTGACCACGCCACCGCCGGCGAGGGTCAGGGGCAGCACCGCACGGGTCAACTCCCCCAGCCGCGCCTGCGCGCCGGCCGGCGGCGCCGCCCCACCCGCCGCCCGCGCGGCACGACCCGCCTGTGTGGCGGACCCGACCGCGACGACCACGGCGCGGCCCCGTCCGGCCACCACCGTCGTCCCGTCGAAGAGCATGCAGGTCCGGTCGGCGACCTCCGCCCCGGGCGTGGCCTCCACCGACTTGCAGACCGACAGCGACTCGCCGGTGAGGTTGGACTCGTCCACCTCGAGGTCGACCACCGCCAGCAGCCGGGCGTCCGCGGCAAGGACGTCACCCGCCTGCACCTGGATCACGTCCCCGACGCGCAGCGCGCTCCCCGGCACGTCCTCGCGACCGCCGTCCGTCTCACGGTGCACCGTGACGTCCTGCTCGAGCAACAGCGACTCCAGGGCAGTCTCCGCCCGCAGCCGCTGGACGCCGCTGATCAGCGCGTTGCCGACGGTCACGCTGCCGACCAGGACCGCGTCCGTCGACTCCCCCAGCACCGCAGTCGCCGCCGCGCCGGTGCCCAGGATCGGAGTCAGCGGGTCGGCGAGCTCGGCGGCGACCGTTCGGGCGAAGCGGGCCGGGACCCGGATCAGAGACAGCGCGGTCACCGCCCGGACGGGCGCCGGCACCGCCCGCCGCGGCGGCGGCTCGGCGGGCAGCTCCGACAGCCGCCGGAGCACGTCCTCGGGGTCGAGGGCATGCCACGGCGTGTGCACCGACGGCGGCGGCGCTGGACGCCAGGCCAGCCGGACCGCCGTCCAGGCGCCGTCGAGCAGGCTGTACGTGGACGCCGTCTTGCCGGGGGTCATGGCCTTGCGCTGGCCGTAGCGGGGGCTGCCCACCGCGGCGAGCAACGCTCCGAGGACGTTGCCCGTGAGCGCGGTGCCGACCGAGCGCCGGCTGACCGCGCGGGCGACGACCGTCGCCGCCACGATGCGGCAGGCGTCCGCCAGCCCGGGCTGGGTCACCAGGTCGGCGCCCCACGCCGGGGAGCGCGACTCCCGGACCGGGGCCACGGCCACGTCGCCGGCCAGCAGCGCCGGCCCGTCGCCGGCGGAGACGACCAGCACGCCGTGGCCCTGTGTCTGGAGGCGGCGCACGGTGTCCACGAGGGCCTCGTCGACGGGCAGCACCTCGTCAGCCGCTCCGGCGATCTCCCGCGTGCCGACGTGCGGGGACAAGAGGAGCCTGTGCCCGGCATCGACGACGGTGGTGAGGAGCGCCTCCGCGTGCGGGTCAAGCTCGGCCGCGACGGTCACCTCACCGACCCGGCGGCGGCCCTGCAGGAGGGTCCGCACCTGGCCGCCCGGCGCGTCCGACGACTCCCGGGGAGGCCCGAGCCGCAGGGTCCCGGCTGCGCCGTTCCCGGCCGGCCCGTCGCCCTCCGCGGGTCCGGCGGTGCCGAGGAGGCGGGCGGCCGTCGTCCAGACGGCGGCGGTGTCCCAGCCCTCGGCATCGGCGCTGGCGTCGATGACGATCAGTGGTCCCGTGCACAGCGCGGCGGCGTCCACGACCACGGCGTCGATCCGGTCCAGCCGGCGATACGCCGAGCCGTCCATAGGCAGGATGCCGCGGCGGCACATGAGCAGATCGGCCACAGCGGCGAACGATTCACGGCCGAGGATCGCGGCCCTGGGCATCAGTGCCTTGAGCAGGTCCGCGGACCTGCCCGGACGACGGGTGAGGGGCAACAGCCCGACCGCACCGCCCAGCGCTGCCGGACCGAGCCGGGCGCGGTAGGTCTCGACCGGGCCCCGGGGCAAGGGGCCGGGGCGCTCGCCCGGCGGTCGGAGCGGCTCGGAGGTGTCTTCCTCAGGTTCGGCCCGGCAGAGCTCCGACTCGCGCCGCCGCCACACCTGCCGCCGCGCCCGGGTCTCCAGCACCCGCTGGAGGGCGGCGGCCGCGTTGATGGCGGGCACCGAGGGACTCTGGGTGAAGGCGTGCAGGAGCGCGCTGGTCCCCGTGAACATCAGGTCGGTGCCCACCGGACCGATCCGCGCGTCGAGTCCGGACTTCAGCCACTGCTGGGAGTCCAGCAGCGCGACAGCGAGCGTCGCGTGGCGAGTCAGCGCCGGCAACGAAAGGACCTTGCCCACGAAGGCCACCCCGACCGCCGCGGTGTCGATCGCGGCATCGAGGACCGCGGCCAGCAGCGGTTCCAGGTCGGCCGGGTGGTCCGGGCGCTGGGGAAACACCTGCTTGCCGCCGCGGGCCTGCTCGATCGCGGTGACGACGCCGACTACCTCCTCGACGGAGACCCGCCGGTCGTCGATCCCGACGAGGACGCGGCCGACAACGTCGTTGACCGTCGCCCACTGGACGCCTTCGAGCCGCTCCAGCTGCCGGCGGAGGGCGCGGCGGACCTCAGGCTGCTCCTCCGCGGACGGCGCGGCGACCTCGATGTGGACGTGTCCCCGGTCGGCCCACACCCGGCGGGTGTGCCTGGCCATCGGCGGTTCCAGCATGCCGCGTGCGACCTCGGCGAGATGCCGGACGTGGCCGTCCGGGATCGGGTCGGCCCCGGTGACCAGCGTGCCGACGGCGCGGGTTCCCGTGGCGGCCGCCTTCTTGGCGAGGTGAAGCGACTCGCCGGCCACCGCCGCGGTGCCGTCCGCAGCGGCCCGGGCCAGCCGGGTCGCCACGCGGGTCGGCTCCACGAGCAGTCCGGCGGTGAGGACGGCGGGCGCCGCGGCGAGGCCGGCACCGGTGACGGCCAGGCGCGCGAGGGTGCCGGCCGCGCTGCGGGCGGCCCCCGTCCGGCGGAGCAGTGCCATCGGCGTCCCCTGATATGGCTCTTCTCCCGGACGCTACGCCGCCCGGCCGGTCCCGGCCCGTCGTCGAGGACCGGGCATCCAGGAGCCGCTTCGGCGCGCGGCCACCACCCCGGCCGGTCGCCTCGCCGAAGCCGATCCGCGCTCGTCACGGCGCCTCGCTCCCGGTGCTGGATGCGTAGAGGTCGCCGGTGGCCTGACGCGCAGGAGCACCTCGTCTCCGCCGCCCGTGCTCTCTTCCGGTGGGCCATCGAGGACGAGTTGGTCACGAGCCGCCCGGCGCTGAAGGTCGAGAAGCCGAAGCGCCCCGACGGAAACCGGCACGCCTCGTCCCACGCCCACGCCCGCCAGTTGTTCGACGGACGGCAGGAGCGGCACCCACTCCCCTGCCAGCGAGGCGGTGACGGCCGACTCGGGCGGTCGCGCGCCCGCTGACCTCGGCGTCCACGCCAGCCGCAGACCCTGTCGTCCGTGAGTACGACGGCCGGCGTCCGGGTACGACACCGGGAGCACCTATCGGGAGCACCTACCGGGAGCACCTACCGGGAGCACCTAAAGGCGCATCAGCGATGCACGCCGATGGAGGGGATGAGATGACCGCGAGCACGGGCGACCAGGACGTCGTCGACATCCTGACCACCGATCACCACGAGGTCCTGGATCTCGTGGGCAGGATACCGAGCGCCGACCCCGCGCAGCGGCGCGACATGGCCGACACCGTCATCGCCGAGCTGATGCGGCACTCGGTGGCCGAGGAGATGTACGTCTACCCGGCCATGCGGGACCACCTGCCCGATGGC
>JAOPWG010000245.1 GCA_025965775.1 Modestobacter sp.
TGGACAGCTCGACCGGCGCGCCGTCGATCTCCACCCGGCCCTCGTCGAGGCTGTACACCCCCTGCAGGATCTTCATCAGCGTCGACTTGCCGGCACCGTTGCCCCCGGCCAGCGCGTGGACCTCACCACGCTGGACCTCGAAGTCCACGTCGGTGAGCACGCGGACACCGTTGAAGGACTTGCTGATGCCCGTCATCCGCACTGCGGCGTCCCGGCCGGCCGGCCGGGACGCCGCGGTCCGCTCCCCCTGCTCCATCGGCGGAGGTCAGTCCTTGAAGGAGCTGGCCAGGTCCGACGGCGGGTCGGAGTGGTAGACCTGCTTCCAGGCATCCAGCACGTTGGCGTGATCGACCGGGAGCGCCGGCAGGGCCACGTACGCCGGGGTCTTCACGCCGAGCAGTGACAGGGCGGCCAACCGGGCCTCGGTGACGCCCTGGTCGAACGGACGCTGGGCACCCAGGCCGACGACGAGCTCGTTCTTGGCCAGGGCGATGGCGACGTTCAGCCCGAGGTCCTGGGTCGCCACCTTCAGGTCGGTGCGACCAGCGGCCCGCGCGGCGGCGAGCACACCCTCGGCGGGCACGTCCCAGACGGCCCAGATCGCGTCCAGGTTGGGGTTCTTGCTCAGCATCGCGTTGGCGGCAGCCTGCGCGTCACCGGCGAAGTCGGGGCCGGCGACGCCCTGGTCGGCGACGATCTCCATGTTCGGGTAGTCGCTCTCGATGGTCTTGCGGAAGCCGTCGTAGCGCTGCTTGGTCACGAAGAAGTCGGCGTTGTGGTAGATCACGCCGATCTTCCCCTTGCCGCCGAGGCTCTTGGCGAGCAGGTGGGCCGACACCACGCCGTTGCCGTAGTTGTCCGCTGACACCATCGAGACGTAGTCGGTGCCCGCCTTGAACCCCTGGGGCACGTTGTCCATGAACACCAGCTTCGCGCCGGCCTGCGCCGCGGCCCGGTAGGCGCTGGCGGTGGCCACAGGATCGGTCGGGAGCGACACGATGACGTTGGGGTTCTGCGTCATGACGGTCTCGATGTCGGAGACCTGCTGCTCGGGCTTGAAGTTGGCGTCGGTGGTCGCCACGACCTGGATGCCCAGCCGCTGGAACTCCGACTTCAGGCCGTCGACCTGGGCGGTGCTCCAGTCGTTGCCGCCGTAGTGCATGACGATCGCGGCCTTGGCGCCCATTGCCTTCACCTGGGCGATCTGGTCGTCGGTGATCTGGACGGTGTCCACCGAGGATGCGGTCTCGCCGTTCGGCCCGGTGCTCAGCACCTGCCCCTGCAGGTCCTTCAGGGCCGCATCGGCCTTCGCGACAGCCGCCTGGTCGACGTTGCCGGAGTCGGACGCGCCTCCACCGGCCGACGAGCAGGCCGAGGCCAGGGTGAGCAGGACGGTCGCCAGCAGGACTGGCACGGCGCGGATGCGCCGGATGGGACGTCGGTTCATGGCTCTCTCTCTTCGCTGAGATGGACGAGCGGGGGGACGGACGTGGTGCGGAGTGCCGGCGGCGGGAGCCCGTCAGTCACCGAGTTGGTGCAGGAGGCCCTGCAGGTGCGCCAGGCTCGACGCGGCGGCGGCGCGCGGGTCGCCGTCGTAGGAGTCGAGCTCGACGACCAGCCAGCTGTCGTAGTCGGCCGCACGCACCGCGCGGACGATGTCGAGCAGGTCCAGGTCACCGGCGCCCAGGGGGAGGAACTGCCCGGTCTCCCGGTCGATGTCCTTCAGGTGGACGTGCCGCAGCCGGTCCCCGTACTGGCGGATCTGCGCGGCCGGGTCACCCCCGCCGGCCGCCAGGTGCGCGGTGTCGGGGCAGAAACCGATGCGGCTGCGGGCCATCAGCCGGTCCAGCTCCTCCGGGCTCTCCACGATGGTGCCCAGGTGGGGGTGGTAGCTGGCGTCCAGGCCGTGCTCCGCGGCGAGGTCGACGACGGAGTCCAGGGCCGCTCCCAGGCGGTCGTAGTCCTCCTCCGCCGCTCCCACGGCACGACGTGCACCACCCCCGACGACCAGCCGCCCGGCGCCGAAGGCAGCCGCGAGCTCGCAGGCACGGCGGATCCGGAACATCTCGTCGGGCAGCACGTCGGCGTAGACGAAGTTCGCGCCGGTGTAGACGCTGACCAACTCGGTCCCGGTCTCGGCGAGCACGTCGGTGAGCGCCTCGGGGTGGTCGGCGAAGGCGACCAGATTGCCGTCGAAGACCTCGACACCCTGGTAGCCGACGGAGGCGATCTCCCGGACCGCGGTCTCCACCGGGCCGTTGGAGAGGTAGTACAGGTCCTTCGCGCTGGTCACGCCGGCGGGAGCCCCGACGACGCCGCCCCAGGTGATGGTGTGGTACCCGAGCCGCATCGTTGCGTCTCCTTTCGACCGAGGGCGGCAGACTATTGCCCGCGTCATGCGGAAGTCAACGGGTCGATCGATCGATGTCGCGACCCGGCCCTCCTCGCCGGGCAGGACCGGCCCGGACCTGGTGCCATGGGCCCGTGCGGGCAGCCCGGGTGCGGACGGAGGCGCGCAGTCTGCTCGGCTCGGTGCGCGGCCGGCTGCACGGCCGGGACGCCACCCTCGTCGCCGCCGGGCTGACCTTCTATGCCGGGATCGCCGTCGTCCCGCTGCTGGTGCTCTCGCTCGCGCTGACGTCCTGGCTGACCAGCGCCCGGACCATCCGCGAGCTCACCGGGCGGCTGGCCGCCGTCCTGCCGGCCGACCTGGGCGCCCCTGCCGCCGTCCTCCGGCTGGCCGAGGCCGGCGTGACGCTCTCCCCGGGGCAGGCGCTGCTCACGCTGCTGCCGATCTCGCTCTACGGCGAGGGGCTGCGCCGGGCGCTGCTGCGGTTCAGCCCGGAGCATGACCGGTTCACCGCCTGGCGCGGGCGGCTGCTGGCCCTTCCGCTGGTGGTGGTGACGCCGCCTCTGCTCTACCCGCTGCTGCTGGCCGGCCGGCTGATGGCCGACCTGTACCAGCGGGCGGGGGCCGGCGCCGCGGTGGCCGCCGTCGCCGTCGGGTACTACTCGGTGCTGGGGGCGCTGATCGTGCCGGTGGCCTGGGGCTTCCGCGTCGTGGCGGTCGGCCGGCTGCGCTGGCCGGCGGTGCTGGCCGGCGCCTTCCTCACCGCGGCCAGCCTGTCGGGGTTCCTCCAGGGGTTCGTGCTGTTCCTCGCGCTGCCGCTGGACCTGGGCGCCCCCTTCGCCGGCCTGGATGTGGTCGGCGGCGTCGTCGCGGTCGGCTTCTGGCTGTTCCTGCTGCACCTCGTGGTGCTGGCCGGCTGGCTGGCCACCCAGGCGCTGGACGCGCGGCTGCGCCACGGCCGGTCCGCGCCACCGGTCGTCCCGCACGACAGCAACGGGCCGGCCGATCCGATCAGCCCGGCAGCGGGGACTCGTCGATGAGCCGGTCGCGCTCGGCGTCGACGTCGAAGTCCGGCTGCGGCAACCGGGGCGCGAGCTCGGTCAGCGTCTCCAGCAGGAGCCGGCCGACCGCCCAGTTGCGGTACCACTTCCGGTCGGCGGGCACGACGTACCAGGGGTTGGCCTCCGCACTGGTCCGCTCCAGCATTATCTGGTAGGCGCGCTGGTAGGCCGGCCACAGCGCGCGCTCGTCCAGGTCACCGGAATTGAACTTCCAACGCTTGGCCGAGTCGTCCAGCCGGGCCAGCAGCCGCTCCTTCTGCTCCCACGGGGAGATGTGCAGGAAGCACTTGACCAGCGTCACGCCCTCGTCGGCGAGCTGGTCCTCGAAGCGGACGATCTCCCGGTAGCGGCGCTCGACGACCTCCGGGGCGGCGAGTTCCCGGACCCGGCCGATCAG
>JAOPWG010000471.1 GCA_025965775.1 Modestobacter sp.
TCGACGGCGAAGTCCTCGACGTGGTCGAGCACGTTCTCCCAGCCGAGGATCGTCGCGACCGTCACGTAGCCGGCGGTGGACAGCCCGCTGGCCACCAGCTGCATGGCCAGCGACTGCTGCGCCGGGCGCTGCCGGTTCAGCGGCAGCCCGCCGTGGTCGGTCGGCGTGTAGTACCAGCGCAGCCGCTCGTCCTCGGTCTCCGCGTCGCTGCCCGGGGCCGTCCAGGAGGCGAGCACCCGCTGCTCGTCGTCCAGACTGGCCAGCCAGGCGGCGGCTGCCGCCGCCATCGCTTGCGCCACGTCGCGCGCGGCGGTTCCCGTCACCTCGGTCGTGCCCATGGAGACAGACCGTAATGGCCGGAGCCCTGGACCAGCTCTCCCGGTCGGTCGCGGCCCCGGTGCGGATCAGCTGGAAGTCCGCCCCACGGAGGAAGACCGGCCCGGTCAGGAGCGGACCGGAGACCACGCCGTCGGTGATCGGCACAGCCCGCCGGATGCGAGTCCCTGGGCAGGAAGAAGAACCCGATCAGCAGCCCGGTATCGGCGACCCGCACGAGGAACACCCTCGATCGCGCCCCGGCTGGTGAGCAAGCTGCGTGGGTCGAGCGCGTTCAGCGCCAGGACATCTCCGCGTGCGGCGGGCATGGCGGCTCCGTGCACGGGGCTGGGGCGTGGGACGCTGCGACGACGACGAGTGCTGGTAGCCACCACGCGTGTCGTCGTGCGTGTGGCGAGGGGGCGGAATGGCAGCCGGTGGACGTCGGCGCGGTGCCCTCGCCGACCGCGCCCCCGCGCTGCTCGGCGGCCCGCCGCCCCGGCGCCGGGCGCTGTCCGTCGTGGTGGCCGCGCTGATGCCGGCCACCCTGGCCGCTGTCCTGTGACCAGCGTCGACACCGAGGCCCGGTTCGAGGCCGCGCAGTGTGCCTACGCGACCCCCTGGTGACGGCCACCGCGCCGGGGACGCCCGGCCGGCGGTCGATGTGCATCGGGGCGCTGCTCGCGGTGGCCCTCGCCGGCCTGATCGCCTGGGTGGTGGGCCACCACGGGCGCCCGCTGAGCTGGGACCTGGCCCTGCACGCCGCCGCACTCCAGCACCGGTCGCCGGCGCTGGCCAATGCCGCGATCGTCGTGACCACCACCGGCGAGGTGCCCGCCTACGTCGTCGCCGCCCTCGGCGGGCTGCTGGCCCTTCGCCCACGGCGGTGGTGGGGCGGGGCCCTGGCCGGCGTTGCTCTCCTCGGCGCCGGGCAACTTCTCCGGCTCGGCCTGGCCATCGGGATCGGTCGCGCGCGGCCTCCGTCGTCGGAGTGGGCGTGGCCGGCCAGCGGCTTCGCCCTTCCCTCCGGACACACCACCACGGCCTCGCTGGCCGCCGGGCTGCTCTGCCTGGGCCTGGCCCGCGGCCTGCGGGGAGTCCGCCGGGCCGTCGGCGTCACGTTGGCGACCTGTTGGGCGGCCGCGGTCGGGGTCACCCGCGTCTACCTGGGCGTGCACTGGCCCACTGACGTTCTGGCCGGCTGGCTGCTCGGCGGCCTGTTGACCGTGCTCGCCTCCCAGCTGCTCCTCTCCCGGCCGCTCGGTCGGGCCGCGGTGGGAGCGGAAGGTCCAGCTCCGCAGCACCAGGGCGGCCGGCTGGAGGACGGCGACGTCGCGCTCGCGGACCAGGTGGGAGATCAGACCGTAGGTGACCAGGCCGGCCGTGGTGAGCCCCGCGGAGGCGAGGAACAGCCAGAGCCTGCGGGGTAGCTCACTGCCGGAGCCGACGGCGCCGGGGCGCCCGCGGCATGGGCGGGCTCGTCCACCGCGTCCCCGGGCTGCCGGGCTGGCTGGCCCTGCCCATCGCCGGCTGCCATTCCGCCCCCTCGCCACACGAACCACGACACTGCCGCGTCGTAGCTGTCACCACTCGTGGTCGGGCCAGCGTCCCACGCCCAGCCCCCTGCACGGAGAGCCCGCATGCACGCCGCACCCGGAGATGTTCATGCACGCCGCACCCGCAGATGTTCCGGTGCCGAACGCACTCGACCCGCGCAGCTTGCTCCAGCCTGGACGCGATGCCGGGAGACTCTGGACCATGACAGCAACGCGGAGGCCACGTACTGGCCCGGTTCATCCGGTGGTCCGTACCGTCCGAGACCCGCTGATCGGCACCTACCTGCTGCCGATCAGCGCCGTCATCGTCGTGTCCCTGATTCCGGTCGCTCTGGAACTGCTCCCCAGCCGGGCGCATAGTCGGTAGTCCCGGTGGCTGCGTCGTTCCCGTCGACGATCGCGCCACCACCCGTTCGGAGACCCCAGGAGAGCCCGATGCTCGAGTTCCTCACCGTCGCCGCCCTCATGGCCCTGGTCGTCGTCGGAGCCCTCGTCACGATCGCCTGGCTGGCGCTGCGCCGGATCCGTCGCAGCCGGCTGGTCGCCACCGGGATGCAGTTGGCCGCCGACGCCATGCTCGTCCTCACCGCGTGCCACCTGCGTCCCACGTCCAACCGCAGCGCGGCTCTGCAGGCCGTGCGCCTCTCGCGCGGGCACCGGCTGCTCCGCCAGCGGGTCACCGAGGCCCGGCGGGCCGGCGCCTACCTCGGCGACGTCCCAGCCGTCCTGCCCCGGCTGGAGGCTGACGGACGCCGGATCCGCGCGGGGCTGGGGCAGCTCGTCGGCTCGACGACGGCCGCGCACGACCTCCTGGCCCAGGCCGACCGCCACCTGGCCACGCTCGCCGATCTGGCCGACGCCGTCGGCGCGGCCACCCGGGCGTCCGTGGCGGACGAGAGCCTGGCCGGGGAAGCCGAGGAGGCCGCCCTCGGGCTGCGGCTCCACACCGCCGCCTACAACGAACTGATGGCGATGGGCAATCGGCGCACAGGGACCAGGGGCCGCCTCCAGCCGCATGCGGAGGGGGCGGAAGCGCGCCCGGGGCCGAACGCTCCGGCCCCGACCACAGGACACGAGCGCGGCGCGGAGACAGTGACCGCCGCGAGGCCCTGATGGTCCGGGGCTTCACTGCCGGCGGGGCCTGCTCCGGGTTCACGCACGGGCGCAGCGGGTCGTCCTGTCGATCCCGGAGCCGGAGAGCTGTCGACGGTGTCGCCAGGCGACGCCCGCCACGTGGGCCACGTCCGGCGAGCGCTGCGGGTCGTGCGGACCCGATCCCCGGGGCCTCGGTCCCTGCGTCCCATATCCCCCGGACCGCAGGCTGCTGGCGTGGCGACCGGTCCCGCGGGGTGGGTGGGAGCGACGACGCTCGGCGAGCTGGTCGGCTTCCCGGTCCCGGTCCCGGTGGTGGCGGCGCCGGTCGGTGCCCGCCGCGGTCCCAGCCGTCCTGTTGCAGCGCGCAGGTCCGGAAGGCCGACACGCCGGTCCTGAAGGGCCATGCTGGGCAGGGCCGGCGACGGCACCGTGTGAGAGAGGGAGGCACTGTGGCCGATGCACAGGACTGGACCGGGATCGTCGCTGCGGCGACCCGGGCGCCGTCGATCCACAACACCCAGCCGTGGTTGTTCGCCGGGGCGGGCGATCGGCTGGAGGTCTCCTTCGATCCCCGGCGTGCACTGCCGGTTCTGGACCCGACCCACCGGCAGCAGGTGATCAGCTGCGGGGCGGCCGTGGAGTTCGCCGCCGTCGCCGCGCGCGCCATGGGGCAGGACGTCGAGGTCGAGGTGGCCCCGGCCAGCGACCACCCCGACCACCTCGACCACCTGGCGACCCTCCGCGTGACCGGGCAGCGCGCGGCCGGTGCGGACGACCGGGCCCTGGCCGCCGCCATCGCTGCCCGGCACACCCAGCGCGCGGCCTTCGCCGACCGCGCCGTGCCCACCGAGCTCGTCGACCAGCTGCAGGCAGAGGCAGGCGCGTACGGCGTGTGGGTCGAGACGCTGAGCCGGTCCGACGCCGAACTGACGGCCGTCGCCCTGCTCAGCCGGGCCGAGCAGGTCGAGCAGCAGGATCCCGGCTACCGGGCCGAGTTGGAGCAGTGGCTGCGCACCGATCCCGCTGCGCTCGACGGCATACCGGTGGACGCCGTATCGGGGGAGGACCCGGCCACCCGCCCGTCCAACTGGCTCGTCCGCGACTTCCTGGTCGGCCAGCGTGCCGCCGGCCGGCCACCGGCCGCAGGCGACGACGACGACCCGCCGGCGGTGCAGCGGCCGACGGTCCTGCTGCTGGGCACCGACGGTGACGACAGCCGTGCCTGGGTGCAGGCGGGCCGCGCCCTCGGCCGGGTCCTGCTGCGGGCCACGGCGGCCGGCCTGGCCGCATCTCCGCTGACCCAGGCGCTGGACTGGCCGGCGACCCGCACGCGGATGACCGTTCAGCTGTCCATCGTCGGGCACCCGCAGATGCTGCTGCGGATGGGGTGGCCGACCACTCCCGGGCGAGAGACCGGGCGGCGCCCGGTCGCCGAGGTGCTGCGACCCGTCGAATGACGGGAGCGCTCCGCCGCGGTGCAGGGGGATGCCCGGCGGCAGCCCGGCGGGGGCCGGGGTCCACTCGGCCGCGGTGGCGTGGTCGGCCGGCCAGGACCCGCGCGGCGGGGCCGGGCGTCAGCCGGGGCCGGAGCCGACCGCCGTGGCCGGGCGGTGCTCCACCACTGTCGCGTCGGGACCGGGGAAGACCACGCTCGTCCGGTTGTCGTCGGCCCAACGGACGACGTACGGGGGTGAGCCGTCCGGGTGGGTGACCTCCAGGATCTGGCCCAGGCGCATGGGGGTGTCCAGTACCCGGCTGCGGATGACGACCCAGTAGCCGACTTCTCCGTGCATGGTCAATCCTCCTCCTGTCCCGAACCGACGGGGACCACGGCGACCGGGCCGGCCGCCCGGTGCAGCACCCCATGGGTGGTCGACGTCAGGGTGGCCAGCCGGTTGCGCCGGCGATGCCTCACGACGAGCAGCTGTGCGGTAAGTGCAGCGGCGAGCAGGCCCCGTGCCGGCTTGTCGCGCAGGACGACCTCGCGGACGACGACGTCCGGTCGCTTGTCGCGCCACCCGGCCAGGGCCTCCGCGAGGACCCGTTCCTCCTGGTCCCCGACACGGGCCCAGTCGATCAGGGGGCCGATCGTGGGGTATGCCGGGTCCATCGCGGTGTCCTGCCAGGCGTGCACGGCGATCAGGTCGGTGTCCCGAGCAGCGGCCTCGTCGAAGGCGAACGCGAGCACGTCGTCGTCCGAGCGCCCCTTCACCCCGACGACGACCGAGCGGCGTTCGCCGACCGTCACCGATGTGTCGTCGGGCAGGACGATCACCGGGCAGGACGTACCGGCCACCACGCCGCTGGCCGTCGAACCCAGCAGGAGGCCGCCCACACCGCCGGCGCCACGGGCGCCACGGGCGCCACGGGCGCCACGGGCGCCCAGCACGATCAGCTGGGCCTCGGCCGAGGCGGCGCGCAGCAGTTCCGCCGGGCGGCCGTCCAGGACCGACCAGCTCGTGCGGCCCCCACCGACGACAGGCGCCACCGATCTCCGCGGCGGTCCGTGTGGACGTGTCCGGCCCGACGCTGACCACCTCGCGCGTCATGACGTCCCTGACCTGCACGACCGCCTCCACGGGCCGGTACCCGGATTGCTCCGGGACCTGAGTCCAAGGGTAGGTCCGCCGGCCGGCCGCAGCCAGGGCCATGCGGTCGGATCCCGCAAGGACCTCGGTCCCTGAGCGTCCCGGCCCAGCAGATTCGGGCCGGAGGCCTGCCCTGCACGGCCGGAGGCGGGCGGTCGGGCCGGACGACAACGGGGCACCCGACCGGCGCCCAAGGACGGTGGCGCCGTCGTGCTGGCGGTGGGTGTGTTGCTCGTCGCGCTGGCCGTGGGCCGGGCCCGGGCGCCCCCCCGCCCCATCGGTGCCGGCCCGACGGCGGGCCGCCCCGCCGTCGGGACCTGCAACGCCGGTGCCGCCCTCCCCGGTGGTCCCCGACCCGGCGCTCACCACACCCCGGACAGCAACCGCTGAGCACCCCGGACAGCGACCGCTGAGCCCCGTGCCGGGGACCTCCGGCATGGCGGACGGGACGTGCGGCGGCAGCCGCAGCCCCGTACAGCCGGTGAGCTGGAGCGGGCCCTCAGGCGGTCCGCAGGAGCAGACCGGAGGTCGTCGTGCACGCATGGGTGGTCGACCACGTCACCCGCATGGACGGCGGTCCACTGCGCCGGGTCGAACGCGAGCGTCCCGAGCCCGGCCCGGGTCAGGTCCGGGTGGCGGTCATCTGCTGCGGGGTCTGCCGCACCGACCTGCACCTGGCTGAAGGTGACCTGGCACCGCGCCACCCGCAGGTGACGCCGGGTCACGAGGTGGTCGGCCGGGTCGACGCGCTGGGTCCGGGTGCCGTGCGGTTCGCCCTCGGCGAGCGCATCGGCGTGCCCTGGCTGGGGGCCACCGACGGCACCTGCCGGTTCTGCCGGGGCGGCGCGGAGAACCTCTGCCTGAGCCCGCGGTTCACCGGCTGGGACCACGACGGCGGCTATGCCGACGCGTGCCTGGTCGACGAGCGGTTCGCCTACCGGCTGCCCGCGGGGATCGGCGACGACCAGGCCGCCCCTCTGCTGTGCGCCGGGATCATCGGCTACCGCGCGCTGCGGCTGGCCGAGGTGCCCCCGGGGGGCCGGTTGGGCATCTACGGCTTCGGCGGCAGCGCGCACCTCACCGCCCAGGTCGCCCTGGCCCAGGGCCTGCGCGTGCACGTGCTGACCCGGGGGGCCGGCAACCGGGAGCTCGCCGGGCGACTGGGGGTCGACTCCGTTGGCGGCCCGGCCGACGCTCCGCCCGAGCCGCTGGACGGCGCAGTGCTGTTCGCCCCCGCCGGGGACCTGGTGCCGGTAGCGCTGCGGGCGCTGGACCGGGGGGCGACGCTGGCCGTCGCCGGCATCTGGCTGTCGCCCATCCCGGGCCTGGACTACGCCGCCGAGCTCTTCCAGGAACGCCGGCTGCGAAGCGTCACGGCCAACACCCGGCGCGACGGCGAGGAGTTCCTACGGCTGGCCGGCCGGCTGGGCGTCCACGCCACGACCGTCGGCTACCCGATGGACCAGGCGCAGGTCGCGCTGGCAGATCTCGCCGACGGTCGGTTCAGCGGGGCAGCGGTGCTGCACGCCTGACCAGTGCAGAGCCCGGACCGACGACCGGCGCCGGACGGGCCGGGCGGCCTGGACGGCCTGGACGGCCTGGACGGCCTGGACGCCCTGGACCCTCGACGCGGGCCGACGGGGCACGGCGCGGGGCGGCCACCGGGGCTGGTGCCGCACCCGTCGCCCCTGCCACGCTGCCGGTCAGCGACCCCGACGGGGTCGTGGACCGGGTGGTGCGCCCAGGTGCCCGATCCCAGCGATCGGCGGCAAGGAGTGACCCGTGACCGGAACGATGCGCGCGTTCGTCATGACCGAGGTCGGCAAGACGGCGGTGGTCGACAAGCACATCCCCACGCCGGGACCGGAAGAGGCTGTCGTCCGGACGACGGCCTCGTTGATCTGCACCTCCGACGTGCACACCGTGAGGGGCGCGCTGCCGGTGGAAGCGGGGCGCACCTTGGGGCACGAATCGGTCGGCGTCGTCCACGCACTGGGTTCAGCGGTGTCCGGCTTCACCGAGGGCCAACGGGTAGCCGTCAACGCCGTCACGCCCTGCTACCGCTGCAGCTACTGCCAGCGCGGGTTCACCAGCCAGTGCGGCGGAGCGCTGGGCGGCTACCGGTACACCGCCCAGATGGACGGCAACCTGGCCGAGTACTTCGTGGTGCCCGCGGCGGCGGCGAACCTGGCGCCGATCCCGGACGACGTGAGCGACGAGCAGGCCGCCTACACCTGCGACATGCTCTCGACGGGCTTCATGGGCGCCGAACACGCCCACATCCAGCTCGGCGAGACGGTCGCGGTCTTCGCCCAGGGACCGGTCGGGCTGTGCGCGACCCTCGGCGCGAACCTCCTCGGTGCGGGCCGGGTCATCGCCGTGGAGTCCCGGCCGGAACGCCAGGCGCTGGCCCGGAGGTTCGGCGCGGACGACATCGTCGACTTCACCGCCGGTGACCCGGTCGACCAGATCATGGACCTCACCGGGGGCGAGGGCGTGGACGCCGCCATCGAGGCCTTCGGCTTCCCGCAGACCTTCGAGGGCTGCGTTCGGGTGACCAAGCCCGGCGGCCGGGTGTCCAACGTCGGGTACCACGGGGAGGACCCGACGCCGCTGCGGCTGCCGCTGGACGCCATCGGGCTGGGCATGAACGACAAGGCGATCTACACCGGCTTGTGCCCGGGTGGCAGCGAACGGATGGGCCGGCTCCTCCGCCTGCTGCAGACCGGCCGGGTGGACCCCACCCCGATGACGACGCACCGCTTCGGCTTCGACGAGGTCGAGCGGGCCTTCCAGATGATGACCGACAAGACCGACGGCATCATCAAACCGCTGATCACCTTCGACTGATCGTGAGCCGGGTGTCGGTGACCGATCCGTCTCCGCCCCGACATGGACGTCGGCCAGCACATCGTCGTCAGCGCCGACCCGGGACCGGGGGAGTGTGCGCAGGTGGCGGGCTCGCCATCAGTAGCGCCGATCCCCGGCACGTCCGTCATGGAGCCACCGCATGTCGTCTGCTCCGCATTCACGTAGACCGGCCGGAACGGGTCGCCCGGCATGACCACCGACGTGGACCTCACGCGGCCCCCGTCCATCGCGCCGGGTACCGCAGCAACGCCGGTTCCCGTGGAGGTGAGGTAACCGCTCGACCCCACGGAACCGGCGCTGATCGACCCCTACCGGCGGGCGGCGAACTACCTGTCGGTCGGGCAGATCCCTCTGATGGACGACCCGCTGCTCACCGAGCCGCTCCGTCCGGAGCACGACAAGCCCCGGCTGCTCGGTCACCGGGGTACGACGCCCGGCCTGAACCTGGTCGACGCGCACCTCAACCGGGTGATCAGGGCACGTGACCTCCAGGCGATGTACGTGATCGGTCCCGGGTAACGGCTGCGTAGCGGTTCGCAGGCCCGGGGATTCGGCGGGCGGCAGCGAAGGCTGGATGTTCTGCCCGGGGGTCGGCCCGCGAGGTCGTTGACGGCTGTATCGCACTGCAACGGCAGAGCCTGCCGACCGGGTCTGCCCGACGCCGAGTGCCGTCGCCGTCAGCTGCCCGGTCAGTCGAGGTGCCGGAGGACGAGTTCTCCGCCATCGGCCGTGACGCTGTGTCGCAGCTCCAGGAGGATGCCGCGTGCGGCGTCGTCGGCCGCCTCGACCTCCCGGAGTTCCACCGTGACCCGGGCGCAGCCGAGCCGGCGCAGGCCCTCGACCGTGCCGCGCAACAGGTCGGCCCCGAGCGCGGTGAGTCGTCCTGTCGCGCGGATGGTGCCCGTGGCCCGGTCGACGACTTCGCTCAGCAGCGGTTGCCGTGGGGCGGCGTGGTCGGCGAACCCGGTCATCAGCAGGTCAGTCGCCATTGGTCGGCATCTGGGTGCCGGCTACGCGGTAACCGCGCAGCCCCGCGCCCACCTCGGTGACGACGCCCTGCTGGTCGGGGACCTCCACGGCGAACTGCTTGCCCGCCGGCGGTGCGTGCACGGCCCTCTCCTCACGTGTGGTCGGCGGCCCCGGCGGCCACCAGTTCCAGGGCGGCGGACACGGCCGCGCCCGTCGCGCTGACCGAGGCCGCGCGGCGCAACCCGGGCCACAGGAACGCGGCGGCGACCATGCTGAGCGCATGCAGGGTGTCGGTGGCGGCACCGAGCAGGAGCACCCGGCGGGTGGGGACGACGACGATCACCGCTTCCTGGACCACCCGTCGGGCGCCCAGCAGCCGCACCAGCCAGCGGGGGGGCCGGTCCGGCCGGGGAGCCAGCGTGGCCACGACGTCGTCCGGCCGGGTCAGCAGGAGCAGGCCCACGGTGCCCTGCACGGTTGCGAACGCGCGCGTGGCCAGCTGCTGGTCCGGACCCTTCATCGCCGTCGTCCCAGCCGGGCGGCGACGCAGGCAAGTGCGACCGCGCCCGCGGCGGCGAGGGTGCCGTGGTAACGGCTGGCCCAGAGCTGCGGGTCGCTGGTCCAGGCGCCCTTGCTGAAGCGGCCTTCGGCACCGAAGTCGCGTCCGTCCGCCCCATCGGCCGGCCGCCACAGGTTGCGCGGGTCATCCGGGCTGGCGTCGGAGTCGGTCTGCTGCCCGGAGACGCCGGTCCTGGCCAGGTACCAGTCGAGGAACGCCGGGGCGACCTTGTTGCCCAGGATCGTGTAGACGGTGGGGATCCCGACCCACCAGGCGCGGCGGTTGGGGTGCTCGGCGGCCCACACCATGGACGTGGCCACGAACTCGGGGGAGTAGATGGGCGCAACCGGTTGCGGCCGCTTGGGCAGCTTGTTGAGCACCCAGTCGAACTGCGGGGTGTTGACCCCGGGCATGTTCACCATCGTGACGTGCACGTTGCTGCCCTCGTGCTTCAGCTCGGTGAGCAGCGACTCGGTGAAGCCGAGGATGGCGTGCTTCGCGCCGCAATAGACGCTCTGCAGCGGGATGCCCCGATAGGCCAGCGCGGACCCGGTCTGGACGATGACGCCGCGGTCGCGCTGCTTCATCCGCTTGAGCGCGGCCATCGTGCCGTGCACGAAGCCCAGGTAGGCGACGTCGGTGACCCGGGCGTACTCCTCGGCGCTGATCTGGGAGAACGGCGCGAACACCGTCGTGAAGGCGACGTTGCACCATACGTCGATCGGCCCGAACTCGGCCTCGACCCGGTTGGCGGCCGTCTCGACGGCCGCGGCGTCGGCGACGTCCACCGGCACCACGAGTGGGGTGCCCCCGGCGGTGCGGACATCGACTGCCGCGGCGTGGAGGCCGACCTCACCGCGGGCCAGCAGGGCGACCTTGTCGCCCCGCCGGGCGAAGGCGACGGCGGTCGCGCGGCCGATCCCGCCGCTGGCACCGGTCACCACGACGACCTGGGCGCTCATGACGGCCGGCCCCCCGATCGGCCGGAGTCAGGTGTCACCGCACCACCGGCCAGCCACGGCGCCGGCTCCTCGGACCAGATCATTGGCATATGACAAGTGTGGACCCTGGAGGCGAGTCGTGCAGGTCGAACGGGCTACCGCCGTCGGCCCCCGGGTGAGCGGCCCGGACCGTTCAGCTGGCAGGCGGTGTTGACCAGCCCCACGTGGCTGAATGCCTGCGGGGTGTTGCCCACCTGCCGGCCGGCGCCGGTGTCGTACTCCTCGCTGAGCAGCCCCAGGTCGTTGCGCAGGCTCAACAGTCGCTCGAACAGTGTCCGTGCCTCTGCGCTCCGACCGATCATGTCGAGCGCATCGGCCAGCCAGAAGCTGCAGGCGAGGAATGCGTTCTCGTGCCCCGGAAGGCCGTCCACCCCGCCGTCCGCGTCGGGGCGGTAGCGCAGCAGGAGGCCGTCCTGACTCAGTTCCCGCTGCACCGCTTCGACCGTGCCGATCATGCGGGGGTCGCTCGGCTCGAGGAATCCGACGCGGGGGAGGAGCAGGAGTGCGGCGTCCAGCCCCTCTGAGCCGTAGAACTGGGTGAAGGTGTTCCGGTCGGTGTCGTATCCCTTCGCGCACACGTCGTCGTGGATCTCCTGGCGCAGCCGCCGCCAGCGGTCGACGGGTCCATCCAGCCCGAACCGGTCGACGGCCCGGACCGCCCGGTCGACGCCGGCCCAGGCCATGACCTTGGAGTGCACGAACGGCTTCCGCGGGCCACGGACCTCCCAGAGGCTGTTGTCCGGCGTGTCCCAGGCGCCTTCGAGGAAGTCCAGCAGTGCCCGCTGGAGGGCCCAGGCGTCGTCGGTCGCGGTCAGCCCCGACGTGCGGGACAGATGCAGACCATTGAGGACCTCACCCCACACGTCGAGCTGGAACTGGCCGGCCGCGGCGTTGCCGACGCGCACGGGGGAAGAGCTCTCATACCCGGCCAGCCACGCCACCGTGTACTCGGGGATGCGCCGGGAGCCGTCGAGGGCGTACATGATCTGCAGGTCGGCCGGGTCGCCCGCGACCGCGCGGAGAAGCCATTCCCGCCACGCGCGGGCCTCGGATGTGTACCCGGTGCCCAGCAACGCCTGCAGGGTGAACGTGGCGTCGCGCAGCCAGCAGTACCGGTAGTCCCAGTTGCGTGCGCCGCCCAGTTGCTCGGGCAGTGAGGTCGTCGCCGCGGCGAGGATCCCGCCCGTCGGTGCGTCGGTGAGCGCCTTCAGCGTCAGCAGCGACCGATGGACGTCGTCCGCCCACTCGCCGCGATAGTCGCAGCGCTCCATCCACGCCGCCCAGAAGGACTCGGTGCTCCGCAGCGATTGATCGGCGTCGACGGCATCGGGACGGGGGAGGTGGGAGGCGGCGTGGGTGAGGACGAAGGACACGCGGTCGCCGGCGGAGACCTCGAACGCGGCGTGCGTCGACCGATCGTGTCCTTCCAGGTGTGCCGGGCTGCGCAGCCAGACGGCGTCCGGGCCGGCGATGGCGGCGAGCTCACCGTTCTCGGAGCTCACCCACGGCACCACGTGGCCGTAGTCGAAGCGGAGGACGAGGTCCATCCGCATGGCCACCCGGCCGGACACGCCTTCGACGATGCGGACGACGTCGGCGGCTCGTCCGCGCGGTGGCATGAAGTCGAGCAGCCGCACCGTCCCGGTGGGGCTCTCCCAGGTGCTCTCCAGCACCAGCGAGTCGCCCCGATAGCGGCGACGGCTGCACCCGCCCCCCGACGCCGGTGCCAGCAGCCACCGTCCGTTCCGCTCGTCGCCCAACAGTGCGGCGAAACATGCAGCGGAGTCGAACCGCGGCAGGCTGAGCCAGTCGATCGATCCGTCCCGGCCTACCAGGGCGGCAGTCTGCAGGTCGCCGATCAGTCCGTAGTCCTCGATCGCACCGGCCATCCTCGCCGTCCTCTCCGGAACCAGATGTCCCTGCCGCACTGCTCCGGTGCGTAGGGAGGGGGTACCGGCGGCACCGCCGTCCGGGGCCGGACCCTCGACGTGTGATCGCCGGCTGCCGCGGAGTCCATGAGTCCGCCGAGATGTCTATTGTCGGATACCAACTGTGCAGACCCCTGAAACGCGGGGCGGGACGAGGGGACTGGAGGCTCCGTGGCGCGGACCGCCGTGGACGAGGCATTGCTCGCAGCCGCGCGGGCGATCATGCGGATCTCGCTGCACGCCGCCGACCAGTTAGGGGGCGTGTCGGTCATCCAGCTGCGCGCCCTGACGGTCCTGCGCCGCACGGAGGACGCCAACCTCGCCCAACTGGCCGAGGGTATGGGCGTCACCGTGTCCACCACGAGCCGGCTGGTCGATCGGCTGGTCGCCGCCAACCTGGTCGACCGGCGTACGGCCGAGCACACTCGGCGGGAGATCGCCCTCCGGCTGACCGAGCTCGGTCAGTCGACGCTCGACCGTTACGACGAGCTGAGGGTGACCGAACTCCGCGGCTGCCTGGACATTCTGCCCGAAGCCGTCCGGGCCGGTGCCGTGGACGGGCTCTGGGCCATCGGGGAGACCGGCAGCCGGGGTGCGTCAGCCGTGGTTCCGGCCTCCTGATCACGGACCCGGTCCGCTCCCACCACGCCGGATCGCCTCGGACCGCGACCGAGTCGACGGGGCCGGTCGGCGCGTCCCGAGCGCGGGTGGTCATCCGCTCGCCGCGATCCCGGCCAGACCCACGAGGCCGACCGCGGGGAGAACGAGCACGACCAGGGAGTCCACGCCCATCCGGGCGCTCGGTCGTCCGGGCCGGAACACCAGGCGCGCCAGGTAGACCAGCGTCAGCAGAGCCCCCAGCGCGGTCAGGTAGATGTCGGTCTGCTGGGCCTGCGGCAGGACGGCGTTGCCGCCGAAGATGTCGCTGACGGCCAGATTGGTAGTCCCCGCTCTTGACCGACGTCAGCCCGGTCGACAGTTCCGGCAGGGACGTCGCGGCGGCCAGCACGGTGCCGCCGAAGAGGACGCCGATGAGCCCGACGTCCCCGGCGATCACATCACCGCTGCGCTCCAGCACCACGCCGGCGACCAGGGTGAGCAGCGCCGCGACACTGAAGAACACGGCTGCCTTGGCGGTGCTGGTCCCGTTGCCGGTCGCCCGCTGCTCGGTCCCCTTCTGACTGTGTCCCCTTCTGACTGTGTCCCCGGGGCTCGTCCTGCCCGTCCGGCAACTGGCTGCCCGGCGATCACCACCGCCGGCACGCCCACCACCAGTGCACCCTCCAAGAGCTGGACCAGTGAGGCGGCCCGGTAGCTCAGGGGCCGCTGGCCGCGCACGCCGACGCCCCCTCACCTCCTCCTACGGACGCCCGGTCGTCAAGGCGCCCCCGCGGACGGCGGGCATCCCGGCGGGGCTGCAGGATGGGCGTGGTGATGCTCCTGACCGTCGGCCACGGCCGGATGGGCCGCGCTGACCTGGGTGGGCTCCTGGTCGGCGCGGGCGTGGACGAGGTGGTCGACGTGCGGCGCTTGCCCGGCAGCCGGGGCAATCCCGACGTCCTCCGCGAGGAGCTCGAACGCTGGTTGCCGCTGTTCGGCGTCGCTTACCGATGGGAGCCACGACTGGGCGGGCGGCGCCGGCTGGACAAGGCCGAGGATGCCGAGTCCCCCGACCGATGGTGGCGGGTCCCGGCATTCCGTGCCTACGCCGGTCACACCCGAACTGCGGACTTCGGAGCCGCACTCGAGGAACTGCTGGCAGCGGCCGCGCGCAGCACGGTGGCCATCATGTGCAGCGAGTCGCTCTGGTGGCGGTGTCACCGCAGGCTCATCGCCGACGTCGCGCTCGTCGGGCACGGCGTTGCCGTCGAGCACCTACTCGGCAACGGCCGGCTCACTCCACACTCCCCGTCCGAAGGAGCGCGCCGAGGAGCCGACGGCACGGTGGTGTGGGCAGCAGCCGGATGACCGGACGGCTCGCGGTCATCGGGCACATGTTCCTCCGACCCTTCCCCGGCCCCGTCCGGCTAGAGCTCTGCTCAGGCATCGGAGCGGCGGCGGGGGAGCGCCTGGACCAAGAAAGCGTCCGCAGCGCAGCGCCCGAAGGGCAGATGAATCTTGCTCCAGGTGAGGTCAGCCCGACAGAGCAGAGGCGGTCGTCGTCCATGCAGGACGACGGCCGCCTCCGTCGTTGCGCGGACATGACCCCGTGAACGCCGTCGATCACCTTCGCGGCCCCTGAGGGCGACCGCGACCCGATCCGGGACGAGCAGCACGGTGCGGTCGCTCGGCGCCGAGCGGCCGGCGTGCCGTCACTGAGTTCTGTGGCGGGCACCGTCGTCGGTCGGGTGGCGTGCTCACCGCCGGTGGTGCACCCGGGACGCGCTGACCGGCCGCACTCAGGGAGTCGGCGCGGGGCACTAACCTGAGGCGCGGTGGACAGCGAGGCGGAGGACGGGTGACGGCGACGGACGGTCGGCCAGGTGGGGTCCCGTCCCGGGGCGCGACCGGCACGTACGGCCCGGGGACGGCGGTCTCCCGCGACGAGCTGGGCGACCGGGTGTTCACCGTGCCCAATGCGTTGTCGGTGCTGCGGCTGCTGGGCGTGCCGCTGTTCCTCTGGCTGCTGCTGGGCCCGCACGCCGACGGCTGGGCGGTCGTGGTGCTCGCCGTCTCCGGCGTCACCGACTGGGCCGACGGCAAGCTGGCGCGGGCCCTGGGGCAGTCCAGCAAGCTCGGCGCGCTGCTCGACCCGGCCGCCGACCGGCTCTACATCGTGGCCACGCTGGTGGCCTTCGTCCTGCGCGACGTCGTCCCGCTGTGGGTGGTCGCGGTCCTGATCGGCCGCGAGCTGGTGCTGGGCGTGACCCTGCTGATCCTGCGCCGGGCCGGGTGGCCGCCGCTGCAGGTGCACTACCTGGGCAAGGCTGCCACCTTCCTGCTGCTCTACGCCTTCCCGCTGCTGCTGCTGGCCGACAGCGACGGCCCGGTGGCCACGGTCGCCCGCCCCGTCGCCTACGCCCTCACCACCTGGGGCGGGGCCCTCTACGTGCTGGCCGGCGTCCTCTACGTCGTCCAGGCAGTGGGCCTGATCCGGGGCGCGCGGTTCGCCAGGGACGCTCCGTGACCGCGCCGGCGCCGGCGCCGGGCCGGCCGAGGTCGCTGGGCGCCTCCCTGCTGGACCAGGTGCTCGCCGAGACCGTGGACCCGGCCTACCGCCAGGCCGCCGAGGCCCGG
>JAOPWG010000525.1 GCA_025965775.1 Modestobacter sp.
GCCAGACAGCCGACCGCGACGGCCCGGGCGGCGCGCCGTCGCGGGGGTGCAGCGGCATTCCCCCGCAGCAGCAGGGCGCCCGCCACGGCGCCGGCCACACCGGTGACGACCAGCTGCGCAGGCGCCCAGCCGCGGGTGACCAGGCTCAGCGTCCACACAGTGACCGCCGCTGGGACCAGCCGGAGGTCGATCCAGGACCACCGGTCCGCCGTCACCCGCCGCCGCACGCGCACGTCGGGAACGCTAGGAGCGGCCGGGCCCCCACCGGCCGGTCACGGCGGGGATGTGGAGCGGCACCCCCGCTGTGGACGGCGGCGAGCGGACCGCCCCGGCGATGTGCCCGGCGGTGGTCAGACCCGCACGCGCTGGGCCAGGTCCGCGTAGATGGCCGGACCGATGCCGCTCACGTCGTCCAGCTGTTCGACGCTGGTGAACGGGCCGTGCGCGCTGCGGTGGTCGATGATCCGCTGGGCGAGCACCGGCCCGATGCCGGGCAGTGCGTCCAGGTCGGCGACGGTGGCGCTGTTCAGGTCCAGCAGCCCGCCGGGCAGGGTCGCACCGCCCGAACCGGTGGCGGGCGCAGCGGCGCCGGGTACACCGACCGCGATCTGCTCCCCGTCGGTGAGGAGCGCGGCCGCGTTGATCGCCGCCGGGTCGGCCCCGGGCAGCAGGCCTCCGGCGGCCGTCAGGGCGTCGGACACCCGGGAGCCGACCGGCAGCGTCACCAGGCCCGGCGAGGCCACCTGGCCGACCACGGAGACGACGATCGTGCCGTCGTCCGACGGAGTCGGCGGCGAACTCGTGTCCGCCACGGCGGGACCCGGCGCCACCGGGGCGGTCGTCGCGGCCGCCGGAACCTGCTCCACCGCCGGTCGGCCGGCCCACGTCCAGGCGACCACCGCGACTGCGGCCAGCAGGCCGACCACCCACAGCGCCCAGCTGCCGGGGCGGCCGGGGTCGAGCCGGGTGGCTGCTCCAGGGGCCCGGTGCCGTCCCACTCCGGCCGGCAACCGGCTCCGAGGATGGTGGTTCTCCGGTCCGTCCCGGCCGGCGGTCCCGTCGAGGGACCCGCCGTCGTCCGGCCCGTCGCCGTCGTCCTCGTCGTCCTCGTCGTCGGTCCGGTCATCGGTCTGGTCGCCCGGTGGACCGTCCGGGTCGTCGTCGGGCGGCACCCAGCCGCCCTGCCGGGTCTCGGCGAGCAGCGCCCGCAGCCGGGTACGGATGAGGTCGTCATCGTCGCTGCGCCGGGCGGGGAGTCGCACGAGGCCCGACGCTAGGTCCGGCCACCGACCAGGACGACCCCGCCCGCCCGGCTGTGGACGACCACCCCGGCTGTGGACGACGGCCGGCGTGCCCGGCACCGATCCGGTCAGGGTGAGCCGGTGACCGCCCTCCGCCGCTCAGTCCGCCCCGTGCTCCGCGAACGCATCGGCGTCCCGACCGGGTTCCTCCGGACGCCCGGAGCCGGTCTGCGGGCCATCTGTCTCCGCGCCCTCCGGGCCTTCGTGCCCCTCCGCGGTCGTCCCTGGCCGGAACGGGTCGATGACGACCCCGACCGCACCGGGTCCGACGTGCGCCCCCACCGCGGCCCCCAGCTCACTGACGTGCAGCTCGCGGACGTCGGGCAACCGGGCGGTGAGCTGGTCGGCCAGTCGTTGGGCCCGCTCGGGGGCCGCCAGGTGGTGCACGGCGACACCCACCGGGCCGCTACCGGCGGCATCCACCGCGCGCTGCACGATGCGGTGCAGCGCGCGACTGGCGGTGCGCACCTTCTCCAACGGCACGACGCGCCCGTCGACCATGTGCAGCACCGGCTTCACCGCCAGCGCGCCGCCCAGCAGCGCCGCCGCCGACCCGATCCGCCCGCCACGGCGCAGGTGGTCCAGGGTGTCGACGACGAAGAAGACCCGGGCAGCGGCGGCGGTGTCCCGGGCCGCGCTCGCCACCTGTTCGGCGTCGGCGCCGTCCGCCGCGACCCGGGCGGCGGCGAGCACGGCGAAGCCGGTGCCCATCGCCGCGGACCGGGAGTCCAGCACGGTGACCAGGTGCTCGCCGACCTGGGCGGCAGCCAGGCGGGCGGCGTCGGCGGTGCTGGACAGCTCGCCGGACAGGTGCACCGACACGATGCGCTCGGCACCGGCCATCAGCCGGCGGCGGTAGGCCACGACGAAGTCGCCCGGCGTCGGGCGCGAGGTCGACACCTGCCCACCGCGGACGGCGAGCGCGCGGGCCACCTCGTCGGGAGTGACGTCGCTGCCCTCGCGCCCCGACCGGCCGGCCAGGACGACGTAGAGCGGGACGACCTCGACGTCGTACCGCTCGACCAGGGCGGCCGGCAGATAGGCCGTGGAGTCGGTGACCACGGCGACGGACATGGCGCGAGGCTATCGGCGCGGCTCAGAGGGCCGCGTCGGCGTCCTCGGGTGCGGAGCCGGCACCGTCCCGGGACGAGGGCTCCGCACCGTCCCGAGAGGGGGTCCCAGCTCCGTTCCGCGGGACGGCCGCGGCGCCCTCCTCCGGCGATGCACCGGTCCGGGGCGACGTCCCGTCGGCGTCGGCACCCGATCGCCGCGCAGCCTCCTGCGTGGCCACCGGGGCGGGTGCAGTGCCTTGCCGCGGGACCGAGGTGTTGTGTCGCATCAGCCGCCACCGGGTGCCCTGGAAGCTCAGCTCGCTCCAGTGACAGTTGCCCAGCGGGCCGAACACCCGCCGGTGGTCGACGCCCAGCCCCAGCAACGCCTCGATCAGCCGTCCGGCCGTGCCGCCGTGGGTCACCAGCACCGCAATGTCCACCGGCGGGAGTCCGGCGACGGCGGCCAGCGCACGCTGCGCCACCGCGTCGGCCGACTCCCCACCGCGGCCACGAACCGGCCTCCCGGCCATCCAGTCGGCGTACTGCTCGGGGTGGAGTGCGGCCACCTCGTCGCGGGTCAGGCCCTCCCAGGAGCCCAGTCCGTGCTCGCGCAGCCGCTCGTCCACCTGCACGCCGACGCCCAGCAAGGGAGCCAGCACACCGGCGGTGTCGCGGGCGCGCATCAGGTCACTGGAGACCACGACGGTCTCCTGGCCGGCCAGGAGCTCCGCCAGGTGCGGTCCGGCGCGGGCCGCCTGCACCCGGCCCTCGTCGTCCAGCGGCGGGTCCAGCTGGCCTTGGAAGCGCCCGTTGGCGTTCCACTCGGTCCGACCGTGCCGCCAGACCAGCAGCCGGGCGACCGGGGGGACGGCGACGCCGTCGGTCACCGCTCGGACTGCCCCGTGGTGTCGGTGCCATCCAGCCCGTCGGTGCCGTCCGGCGCAGCGGCGCTGTCCAAGCCGTCGGTGTCCTCCAGCGGCGCGATCGTGGCAGCCGGCTCAGGAGTGTCGTGGGCCGGGGCCCGGTCGCCGCCACCGGCCGGAGGTACGGCCGCGTCCACGAAGGGGATCACCGGGCAGTCCTTCCACAGCCGCTCGAGGGAGTAGTAGGCGCGCTCCTCGGCGTGCTGGACGTGCACCACCACGTCGACGAAGTCCAACAGCACCCAGCGGGACTCGGCCACGCCCTCGCGGCGCACCGGCTTGATCCCGTGCTCGCGCAGCCGCTCCTCGACCGCGTCGACGATGGACTGGACCTGACGTTCGTTGGGCGCCGACGCGAGCACGAACGCGTCGGTGATGGCCAACCGGTCGCTCACGTCGACGATCGACACGTCGGTGGCGAGCTTGTCGGCGGCAGCCTGTGCAGCGAGCAGCGCTGTCTCGCGGGCCTCGGCCGAGGCGGTCATCGGGGCATCTCCTGCAGATCGGGGGACGAGGTGTCTCCGGGGGCTGGGCCGTCGGCGGCGGGACCGCCGGAGGCTGGGCCGTCGGAGACCGGGTCATCGGGCATGGTGGGCCGCTGCGGTGTGCCGGCTGCCTCCGACGGAGGCGCGTGCCGGGCCGACGGGCCCTGGACGGTGGAGAACGGGCTGCGCAGACCGGTACCCGGCAGCATCCCGCCGTTGGCCGCCTCCGCCCGGGGCGCGCGGTACAGCCCGCGCTTCTCGATGTACTGCACCACGCCGTCAGGCACCAGGTACCAGACCGGGGACCCGCGGCGCACGCGGTCGCGGCAGTCGGTGGAGCTGATCGCCAGCGCCGGGATCTCTACCAGGCTGACCGCGCCCGCAGGCAGATCGGCGTCGGCCAGTTGGTACCCCGGCCGGGTCACCCCCACGAAATGCGCCATCTCGAACAGCCGCTGGTTGTCCCGCCACCCCACGATCTGGGCGAGGGCGTCGGCGCCGGTGATGAAGAACATCTCCTTGCCCGGGTGTTGCCGTGCCAGGTCGGTGAGGGTGTCGATGGTGTACGTCGGGCCGCCGCGGTCGACGTCGACCCGGCTGACGGAGAAGCGCGGGTTGGAGGCGGTGGCGATGACCGTCATCAGGTAGCGGTCCTCGGCCGGGCTGACCCCGCGCTCGGACTTCTGCCACGGCTGACCGGTCGGGACGAACACCACCTCGTCGAGGTCGAAGAGGTCGGCCACCTCACTGGCGGCCACCAGGTGCCCGTGGTG
>JAOPWG010000017.1 GCA_025965775.1 Modestobacter sp.
GCCTGGTGGTGCTGGGCGCCTGCATCGGCACCGACGCCCACACCGTCGGCATCGACGCGATCCTCAACCTCAAGGGCTTCGCGGGGGAGAAGGGCCTGGAGTACTACCGGGAGCTGCAGGTGACCAACCTGGGCGCCCAGGTCAGCGTGCCCGAGCTGGTCCGGGCCGCCCGGACGGCGAAAGCCGACACCGTGCTCGTCTCCCAGGTGGTCACCCAGAAGGACGCCCACCTGCGCAACACCCGCGAGCTGGCCGGGGCGTTCCGCGAGGCGATGGGGGAGTCCCGTCCCCTGCTGGTGGTCGGTGGGCCCCGGTTCGACCCGGCAATGGCCGCCGAACTCGGCGTCGACCGCGTCTTCGGCCGGGGGACGACGCCCGGCGAGGTCGCCAGCTACCTCGTGCACGCCCTCGTCCCCCCCGTCCCGGCACCCGACCCCCAGGAGGCCCCCGCATGACCGCACCCACCCCGGACACCCCCGGCCTCAGGCTCGGGCTGACCGTCACACACCGCCGGTACGTGCCGTATGGGCAGGCGCACTACGGCGGCTCGCTCGTGGACGGCGCCTACACCCTGGGACTGTTCGGCGACGTCGCGACCGAGGTGGCGATCCGCAGCGATGCTGACGAGGGGCTGCTGGCCGGCTACTCCGAGGTCCGCTTCCTCGCGCCGGTGCAGGCCGGGGACGTGCTGGAGGCCTCCTGCGAGGTGGTCCGGGTGGGTCGGCGCAGCCGCGAGCTGCGCTGTTGGGCCGACGTGGTGGCCCGCGCGGAACCCGGCCGGGGCGCGTCGGCGGCCGCAGTGCTCGACCCGCCGCTGAGGGTGGTGGAGGCGGTGGCCGCGCTCGTCGTCCCGGCGCCGGCCGGCGAGCCGGCCGCCCCGGCCTGACCCGGCCTGACCTGGCCTGGCCGGATGTCACTCTTACATCCGCTGTAACGGCTGTGTAACGACACCAACCTGCAGTCCCCGGTGCTTCCCTCGCTGCGCCCGGGTCCCTATCGTCTCCAGCGCGTCACACCCGGGACCCGGGGTGTGCCCTTCCGAGACCACCGGGAGCCGGTACACGTCACTCCCGACGTCCCGCCGTGCGGGGCCCCCGCGTCACCAGACAACGGTGCCGACGGTCGCAGCCAGCGGCCACGCCACCGGCCCGAAGACGCGGGGTGCCCCGCCGGCGACGCCGGTGGACGGCCGACCACATGCTGGTCCGCAACGCCCGCTCGACGGCCCGCCGGACTCGCCGGCCGGGATGGGATGCTGGGGGCCGACCGCTGCGACGAGCAGCGGTCAGGCCCCGGCCGGTGCGGCACGGGGCACCAGGGACCCGGCATCCCACCGGGCCAGCCCGGGAGGTGGCGGTGCCGGCAGTGGCGACGACCGGCACGGTGCTGTCCTCCACCCCACCCCGGGGCGTGTCCCCCTCCGCGGAGGACGCGACGCCGCGTAGCCGCCTGCCGTGGCGCACCGCGCTGGCCGCGGCCGGCGGGCTGGCCCTCTACCTGTCCTTCCCCGGGCACGACCTCAGCGGCCTGGCGGTCCTGGCTCCCGCGGCACTGAGCCTGGTCACCGCCGGCCGGCGGTTCCGGGGTGGGCTGTGGTCGGGGCTCGTGCTCGGGCTGGTGTTCCTGCTGCCGCTGCTGTCCTGGACCGGCGTCTACGTCGGCTCGTTCCCGTGGCTGGCGCTGGGTGTCTTCCAAGCGCTGTACCTCGCGCTGCTGGGTGGCGCCCTGGCGCTCACGTCCCGACTGCCTGGCTGGCCGGTCTGGGCCGCGGCGCTGTGGGTGGCCGACGAGGCGCTGCGCAGCAGCGTCCCGTTCGGGGGGTTCCCCTGGGGCCGGCTGGCCTTCAGCCAGGCGGAGGGGCCGTTCACCGCCCTGGCCGCCTACGGCGGCGCCCCGCTGGTCAGCTTCGCGGTCGCGCTCACCGGCACGCTGCTGGCCGCCGCCGCACTCGCGCTGCGCCGGACCTGGTCGACCACCCGGATCCTCGACACCGACCAGGCGCCCGTGCGCCGGGTCGCGGTCCGTGCGGCCGCGCTCTCGGTGGCCGGGGTGCTCGCCGTCCCGCTGGTCGGCGGCCTCGCCCGGCTGCCCACGGCCGGCCCCTCGCTCAGCGCCGGTGGGGCCACGCGCACCGTCGCCGTCGTCCAGGGCAACGTGCCCCGGGCCGGCCTGGACTTCAACGCCCAGCGCCGCGCGGTGCTGGACAACCACGTGGCCGCGACGATCCGACTGGCCGGGTCCGTGCGGTCCGGGGACACCGCTCAGCCGGACCTGGTGATCTGGCCGGAGAACAGTTCCGACATCGACCCCTACCGCAACGAGGACGCCGCGCAGCAGATCAGCCGGGCCGCCCGGGCGATCGGGGCGCCGATCCTGGTGGGCGCGGTGATCGAGGGCCCCGGGGACGAGCTGTCCAACACCGGGATCGTGTGGGACCCGGTCACCGGCCCCGGCGACAGCTACGTCAAGCGCCACCCGGTGCCGCTGGCAGAGTACGTGCCGTACCGATCGTTCTTCCGGTTCTTCAGCGACAAGGTCGACCTGGTCCGCCGGGACTTCACTCACGGCACGGAGGTGGGCAGCCTGGACATCGGCGGCGCCCGGGTCGGTGACGTCATCTGCTTCGAGGTCGCCTACGACTCCCTGGTCGCCGACGTCGTCGGGGCCGGCGCGGGGATGATCGTGGTGCAGACCAACAACGCCACCTTCGGCTTCACCGACGAGAGCGCGCA
>JAOPWG010000022.1 GCA_025965775.1 Modestobacter sp.
TTCTGAAATAAGTGCTGTTCAGCAGCTTGTCGAGTGGGCGTGGCGATCGAACTCACAACCCGCGAAACGCCTCGTTCCACACCTGAGGGCGGCAGACCGTCCCATGCTCAAGAGCGCCTTGGTCAGCACGGTGCCCAAGGCCGCCTCATGGTCCGATCGCGCCACGGTCACCTCCCACCGACCTTCGTCGCTCGTCCGGGCGCCGCGCGGCGTGCAACCCGCGTGCAAAAAACCGGGGCGCTGAGGGGTCAGCAAAGGGAATGACGGGCATACTGGCCGGAGTGACACGAGGCCAGCGAGAGGACAAACGTGCTGGTCAGAGCGGCAGAATCGCCGAACCAGCGTGGTGCCCCCGGCAGGATTCGAACCTGCGACACACGGTTTAGGAAACCGATGCTCTATCCCCTGAGCTACGGGGGCTCGTCGACCGTGGGCCGACCGGGGAGTGCGGAGACGAGGCTAGCGGGCGGCCCCGCCGGTGCCAGGACCGCCCGCCGTGGGAACAGATCAGCTACGCCACGCGTCAGAGAAAGCGGGCGCTGCAGTGCCGCAACGGTTACCTTGTCTCGGCACACACGAGCCTCGGCAACGGCGCCGAGACGTGGGAGGTGGACAGCGCACGATGGACATCACAGTGGTGGACGTCCCGGAACGCGGGCGGTTCGAGGTGCGGGCTGACGGCCGGGTCGTCGGGCTCGCCAGCTACCACGTGGACGGCGACATCATGACGTTGCCGCACACAGAGGTCGACCCCGCGATGGGTGGTCAGGGCCTGGCGACGACGCTGGTCCGCGTCGTCCTCGCCGCCGCCCGCGAGCGCAACCTGCACGTGCTGCCCTACTGCTCGTTCATCCGGCACTACCTGCACGAGCATCCCGAGGAGATCGACCTCGTCACCGAGGGCGACCGCCCGACGTTCGGGCTGGCCACCGCCGATCACTGAGCGGTCTCCGGCCGTCACCGGCCGTCGTGCCGCTCACCCGGCGGGGTCGTCGGGAGCTTCCTAGGCTCGGCCGGTGCCCACCGCCCTGCTCTGGTTCCGCCGCGACCTGCGCCTGGGTGACCACCCGGCGCTCCTGGCCGCCTGCGACTCCGCCGAGGACGGCGACGTGCTGCCGGTCTTCGTCGTCGACGACCGGTTGTGGGGCCCTGCGGGCGCGCCGCGCCGCCGGTTCCTGCTCGACTGCCTGGCCGAGCTGCGGACGGCGACCGACGGGGCGCTGGTCCTCCGGCACGGCGACCCGACCCGGGTCGTCCCCGAGCTCGCCGCCGACGTGGGCGCCACCAGCGTGCACGTCTCCGCCGACACCGGCCCCTACGGGCGGCGCCGTGACGCGGCGGTCGAGCGGGCGCTGGGCGTCGTCCCGCTCATCCGCACCGGTTCGCCGTACCTGGTCACCCCCGGCCGGGTCACCAAGCGCGACGGCACGCCCTTCCGGGTCTTCTCCCCCTTCGCCCGGGCCTGGCGGGAGCACGGCTGGCGCGCACCGGCGGCCGCTCCCCGGTCACTGACCTGGCACCGCGGCCCCTCCTCCGACGAGCTGCCGTCGGCGCCCGACCTCGGCGATCTCCGGCTCCCCCCGGCCGGCGAGGCGGCCGCGTGGGCCGCGTGGGAGCGGTTCCGGGACGAGCGGCTCCGCGGCTACGCCGAGGGCCGCGACGCCCCGGGCGCCGACGGCACCAGCCGGCTGTCGGCCTACCTGAAGTACGGCTGCATCCACCCCCGCACGCTGCTGGCCGGGCTGTCCGCGGCCGACCACGGCGGTGAGGCGGTGCGCCGGTTCAGCGACGAGCTGGCCTGGCGGGACTTCTACGCCGACGTCCTCTGGCACCGGCCGGACTCGGCGCGCGAGTACCTCAACCCGCAACTGCAGGGCATGGGCTACGACTCCGGCCCCGACAGCGAGGAGCACGTCCGGGCGTGGGAGACCGGGCGGACCGGCTTCCCGATCGTGGACGCCGGCATGCGGCAGCTGCTCGGCGAGGCCTACGTGCACAACCGGGTGCGGATGATCGTCGCATCGTTCCTGGTCAAGGATTTGCACCAGGAGTGGACCCGCGGCGCCCGGTACTTCATGCAGCACCTGGTCGACGGTGATCTGGCCAGCAACAACCACGGTTGGCAGTGGGTCGCCGGGACCGGCACCGACGCCTCGCCCTACTACCGGGTGTTCAACCCGGTGACCCAGGGCAAGAAGTTCGACCCGGACGGCACCTACGTGAAGCGCTGGGTGCCCGAGCTGCGCGACCTCGGCCCGAAGCACGTGCACGAGCCGTGGACGGCGCCCGGCGGGGTCCCGGCCGGCTACCCGGAGCCGATCGTCGACCACGCGCAGGAGCGGCTGGTCGCCCTGGACCGCTACGACGCCGTCCGCGCACGCTGACCCGCTCCACCCCGGCCACCGGGCTTTCGGTACCGAAAGCCCGGTTGCGAGGTCAGCCCCGGGAGCGGATCCAGCCGGGCAGCACCCCGGAGTCGAGAATTCGCTCGCGCAGCGGGGCGACCAGCTCGACCAGCCGGCGGGTGCGTTCCTCCCCGAGGTGCCCCCAGCCCTCGACGGCGAGCGCGTCGGTCGCCGCCTCCACCTCCTGCCGCAGCGCCGTCCCTGCCGCGGTCAGCCCGTCGTCGTCCACCAGCCCGCGGGCGCGGCACCGCTGGACCCCGGCCGTCCACTCCTCGTCGGTCCAGCCGCGGGTCGTGCGCACGAACTCCAGACTGTCCGAGGCCAGCCCGCCGGTCACCAGCGCCTCGACCGGGTCCAGGCCCGCGGCCATCAGCGCGGCGACGTGCCCGCCGCCACGGTGCTCACGCACGAGCAGCCCGGCGTGCCAGAGCTGCATCAGCGGGTCGGTGGGCCAGACGACGCCCCTCCACGCCGCGAACAGCGGCCGCCCGGCGGCGGACAGCCCCGCGCACACCTCCCGGGCCAGCTCGACCGCCTCGGCGACGTCGGGCTCACCCAGCTCCCGGTGCAGCCTCAGCGACACGCCCTCGGCGCGCGCCTCCGCCCAGGCCTCCGGGGGCGCAGCGGCCCACACCGCCGGGACGGCTCGCCTGACCAGCGCCGGGGAGAACACGTAGAAGGTGGCGACGACGACCGCCGGGTCCACCTTCCCGAACGGCGCCACGCGGGCGGCGAAGTACCCGGCGCGGGTCGCCGGGACACCGAAGCGGTCGTAGGCCTCCTGAACCTCCGGGGCGAAGAAGCCCACCACGTGCAGGGTCTCCAGCGAGCCCCATGCCGCCCGCGCCAGCTGAGGTGTCATCCCGGTCACACGTCCTCCTCGCCTGCGCTCGTCGGCGTCGTGCCCGACGGTGCCGTGCTCCTGCGTGACCCTCCCGAGCTCGGTCACGTCGCCCATCGTGGCGGACGGCGGCCTCACGGGCGAAGCTGGGCGCATGATCGCCGGAGCTGCCCGTGCCTGAGGGCCACACCCTGTTCCGACTGGCCCGCGAGCAGCAGGCTGCCTTCGCCGGACGAGAGGTGCACGTGACCAGCCCGCAGGGGCGCTTCGCCGGCCCGGCGGAGCTGCTCGACGGGCGGGTGCTCGACGAGGTCACCTCCTACGGCAAGCACCTGTTCGCCGGCTTCGGTCCCGACGTCGTCCACGTGCACCTGGGCCTCTACGGGAAGTTCGCCTCCGGCACCGGGTTGCCCCCGGTGCCGAAGGGCGCGCTGCGGATGCGCTGGGAGGGCCCCGGCGAGGACGGCGCGGGCGTCTGGACCGACCTGCGCGGCGCCACCGTCTGCGAGCTGATCACCGACGGCGAGGTGAAGCTGATCCTGGACCGGCTGGGCCCCGACCCGCTGCGCAGGCGCTCGGACCCGGGCCGGGCCTTCGCCCGGATCTCCCGCAGCCGGACGGCGGTCGGCGCGCTGCTGATGGACCAGGCCGTGCTCGCCGGGGTCGGCAACGTCTACCGCGCCGAGCTGCTGTTCCGGCACCGGGTCTCCCCGTTCCGGCCGGGCCGCGACGTCGACGCCGACACCTGGGCGGCGATGTGGGCCGACCTGGTCACGCTGATGCGGGCCGGGGTCCGCGCCGGACGCATCGTCACCACCCGCCCCGAGGACCGGGACCGGCGGCGCGGGCCGGCCAACCGGCTGGACGCGCACTACGTCTACCGGCGCACCGGGCTGCCCTGCCGGATCTGCGGCACCGAGGTGCGCACCGAGGTGATGGTGGGCCGCAACCTGTTCTGGTGCCCGGTCTGCCAGGCCGCGTGAGTGGAGTGCGCGAGCGCAGGAAACCTGCGCGCGCACACTCCGCTCAGGCCCGGGGGCGGTGGTGCAGGTGCACCACTCCACTGCCGAACCGGTGCTCGTCCACCAACTCCAGGTCCAACCGGACGTCGTCCGGCAGCGCCCGGGTGCCGCCACCGACCACCACGGGCACGAGGAACAGGTGGAACTCGCCGACCAGCCCCGCCCGGATCGCGGCGGCGGCCAGGCCGGGGCCGCCCACCGTGACGTCCCGGTCGGCGGCCGAGACGAGCTGCCGGACGGCATCGGCGTCGAAGGTCCGCTCGATCCGGGTCCGCGCGGTGGACACCGCGGCCAGCGAGGTCGAGTAGACGACCTTGTCGGCCGCCTGCCAGAGCCCGGCGAAGTCCGCCGCCACGTCC
>JAOPWG010000030.1 GCA_025965775.1 Modestobacter sp.
CCGACAGCAGCGCCTCGAAGGCCGGCTTGTCGACGAAGTCGCGACGCAGCGGGTCCTGCAGGTCCTTCTTCCAGTCCAGCTTGACGGCACCCTCGAGGTGACCGCCGTCGTAGGCGCTGGTGTCCTCATCGACCTCGACGAAGACGAGACCCGGGGTACCCAGGTTCTCCTGCGCCCAGTCGGCGGTGACGAGCACGTCGCTTCGACTCATGTCTGTTCTCCTGTGATCGGGTGTGCGGTCTGGGTGGTACGGACGGATCAGGCGGTGCGGGCGGGGAGCGCCCGCCGCGCGGTCAGGTAGAGCTCGCACCCCAGGCAGAACCCGGTGGCCGCGTTGAGCAGCGCCGCCACCAGGGCGAGGCCGGTGGCGACCGCGCCCAGGATCGGGACGCCCAGCAGGTACCCGGCGGCACCGACCGCGGCGAAGAGGAAGCCGACGAGCTGGGCGAACCGCGGCGGCGCCGCCGGCTCCCGCTCGCGCACCGGCCCCAGCCGCGGCGCGACGATCGTGCGGAACAGCACGCCGTAGGGGGCGTACCGCAGGCCTGCGGCCGCACCCACGGCGAAGACGAGCGCCTGGACGGCGACCAGCCGGCCGCTCCCGGCCAGCAGGGCGACCGCCAGCACGACGGTGGTGACCCAGGCGCCGAAGCGCGGGCCGCGGACGTCGACGAGCGGGACCGCCCCAGGGGTCACCCGGGAGGGCGTGGCGGACGAGGGGGAAGGGGTCATGAGGGCCTCCGGACGGCGGACAGGGCGCGTCTGGGCGAGCGGGCTCGCCCTCAGGAGGTCGGACAGAGGCAGCTGCCGACGCGGCACAGGTCCACTGTGCGGCGCGAGGTCAGCAGGGTGCCCACAGCACGAGGGTAACGGATCACCGTTGCACCGTCGTGTGCGCGTCGACCAGAGCGGTCAACTCCTCGGGCCGCGGAGCGCCGCTGCTGCGGCCCACCAGCGCGCCGCTGCGGTCGAGGTAGAACAGCGTCGGGGTGCGCCGGACGTCGAGTGCGCGGACCTCGTCGAGGTGGCTCTCGGCGTCCACGTGGACATAGGCCAGGCCCGGCCGGCTGGTCTGCATCTGCTGCAGCCGGGCCCGGGTGGCGCGGCACGGCCCGCAGAACGCGGTGGAGAACTGCACGACCGTCAGGTCGGCGTCGTCCGGGCGGACGCCGAGCCCGGCAAGCACGGTCTGCGGGGTCAGGGCGTCCTCCTGTCCGGTGCCGGGCGCGGGGGTGTGGACGGCGCCGTTGCGCGTGCGTGTCCACCAGGCGGCGACGCCGGTCACCACGAGGGCGACCACCAGCACCACCAGACCCGTTCCACTCACGTACCGCCCCAACCCGGCCGGGCCCGGGGGCATTCCGCGGTTCCGGGAGTCAGCCGGCGAGCACCACATCCCTGGCGGCCACCTCGACGCGCACGCCGTCCGGGCCGGGCTGGAGGCCGGTGACGTGCAGGCCGAAGGGCAGCGCCGGGACCCGGTAGCGGAAGTCCAGCAGCCCGGCGGCCCGCTGGACCAGCGCGGACGGGAGGTTCACCCCGACGGCCTCGGCCTGCTTGACCTGCACCACGAGGTCCTGACCATCCAGGGTCACCGTCCCGGCCGCGGTGACCGGGACGTCCTGCCCCAGCACCTGGATCGTCCGGGTGATCCGCAGCCCGCTGCCCTCCGCCGACACGGTCGCGTCGCCGCCGAGCTGCTGGGACAGCAGTGCGTAGGGCAGGGTCGCCGTCCCGTCCACGCGGTCGACCGGCACCTGGCGGACGGCGCCGGCCAGCACATCGGACAGCGGGAGGTGGACGCCCCGCAGGGAGACGTCGCCGGTCGTGCCGGCCGGCTGGCCGAGCTCGGCGGCCGTCAGGTGCACGCGCACGTCGTGGTACTGCCCGCCGATCGCCTGGGTGAGGAAGGGGATCCCGGCGATCTGCACGTCCGGCGCCCCCTTCAGGCCGCTCCGCGAGACGATCTGGTCCGCCACCACCCGCTGCGCGATCCGGACCCCGACCCGGTCGGCGACGGCCGCCAACGCGACGAGAACCAGGAGGACGACCACCAGCTTCTTCATCGCCGGCAGTCTCCCCGCTGCGGCTGTGCGCGGGCGCCGGCGGCCGGGCGCACGTCAGCTCCCGGCGTGCAGGGCCAGGGCGTAGGCCGCCGGGGCGGCGGCGGCCAGCGGCAGCGCCGCCTGCACCACCGGCAGCGCCCACCCGCGCTGCGCCCGCTCGACCACGACGTAGGAGGCGCCCACGCCCATGAGCCCGGCGACCATGCCGAGCACCGCACCGGAGGTGACCGCCGTCATCGCCGCGCCCAGGTCGGCGCCGCCGCGGCGCAGCAGGGCCACGACCACCGCGGCGAGCACGCCCACCAGGAGACCGGTCAGGCCGCGGGGGACGCCCGCGGCGATGCGCGGGCGGGGCAGCACCAGGTCGACCAGGTGCCCGGCGACGAGCGCGGCGCCCACCACCAGCGCCGTGGTCACGGCCACCCGGGTCCCGCCGTCGGTCCGGCCGATCATCAGCAGTACCGAGAGGGAGCAGACGCAGCAGACCAGCAGCAGCACCCCGGCCAGCGAGGCGACCAGGTACAGGCGCGGGGTGGGCCGCGTCATCTGGTGGGCGACCGCGGCGAGGAAGGCCAGCCCCAGGACGACGACCAGCTGGTCCAGCCGGGCGCGGTCGGGCAGCAGCAGGGCGGCGTCGGCGCCGGCCGCCGCGGCGAGCCCGAGGACCAGCGAGCCGAGGAACCCGCGGATGCCGGTGGCGACCACCCAGGCGACGACCAGGCCGAGCTGGAGGACGGCCACCGCCACCAGCAACCCGGTGCCGCCGAGGATCCCCGGCAGCCCGGCCAGCAGCGCGGTGGCGAGGACGACGACCCCGGCCGCGGGCAGGTGGTGCGCTCGCGGGGACAGTTCGGCGTCCAGGGCGGCGGTGGTCACCCGCCGATGCTCGCAGAGGTCGCCGCGCGCCGGGCGGCACACGCCGGGACGGCGGGGCCGTGCCCGGTGGCATCCCCCACGGTCGAGACCGCCCACCGGCCGATCCGCTCGGCCAGCGGCGCGGTCATCCCGCTCTCCGCGTGCCCCATCCCCGGCACCGTCCAGACCGTGGCGGCCGGACCGGCAGCCTGGGCGAGGGTCCGGAAGTGCTGCAGTGGGAAGTACGCGTCCCGATCGCCGTGCACCAGCAGCAGCGGTGTCGGGGCGATCCGGCCGACCAGCTGGACCGGGGCCGGCGGGACCGTCGTCCACGGGACGTCCAGGCGCAGCCCCAGCGCGGTGGCGCCGAGACGGCGACCGGCCGTGGTCTCCAGCAACCAGTGCACGCGGCGCATGGGCCGGGTGTCGCGGACGTACCAGCGGCTGACCGCGCTCACGCCGACCACCGCGTCGGGCCGGTGCACACCGACGGCGGCCTGTCGCAGCGCAACGCCCCCGCCCATGGACAGCCCGACGGTGACGATGGCGTCGGCCCCGTCGGCCCGGGCCGCGGCGACGGCGGCGTCGCGCACCTCCGGGTCACCGCCGACCGCCGAGCAGCCGCCGCCGGAGGAACCGTGGCCCCGGAAGTCCAGCGCCCGCACCTCGCCGAAGCGGCGCAACCAGCCGACCAGGCGGGTGGAAGGCGCGCGGCCGACCGAGTTGGTGAATCCGTGGGCCAGGACGAAGGCGGGCCGGCGAACGATAGGCCCTTCATCGACGGCGGCGCGGGCCGGGACGACGATGCCGGACAGCGCCACCCCATCGGGCGTGGTGACCCTCACCACCCGCGTGCCCACCGGGACGGGGGACAGGCGGCGCACATCGGCTATCCTGCACTTTCACCTCGACAGCGCCGTCGACGGCCTCGTGAGGAGACGACATGCGACTCGTGCTCATGACATCGGCCCGGCAGGCGACCACGGAGGTGCTGCCGGCCCTCGGCCTGCTGGCCCACCAGGTGCGCATCGTTGCCCCGGAACTGTCCAGCCTGCTCGACGGTGACGCCGGCGACGTGGTCCTCGTCGACGCCCGGCACGACCTGGTCTCCGCGCGCACGCTGTGCAGCCTGCTCGCCTCCACCCGCGTCGCGGCCTCGCTGGTGGCGGTGCTCTCCGAGGGCGGTCTCGTCGCCCTGTCGGCCGACTGGGGTGTCGACGACGTCGTCCTGGACACCGCCGGACCGGCCGAGGTCGACGCCCGGCTGAAGTGGGCGACCGCCCGCCGACTCGCCGCGGCCACCCCGGCCGACGGCGCCGACGGCGGGGTCACCAGGGCCGGTGAGCTGATCATCGACGAGCACAGCTACTCGGCGAAGCTCCGCGGCCGGCCGCTGGACCTCACGTACAAGGAGTTCGAGCTCCTCAAGTACCTGGCCCAGCACCCGGGCCGGGTCTTCTCCCGGGCGCAGCTGCTGCAGGAGATCTGGGGCTACGACTACTTCGGCGGCACCCGCACGGTCGACGTCCACGTGCGCCGGCTGCGCGCCAAGCTCGGCACCGAGCACGAAGCGCTGATCGGCACCGTGCGCAACGTCGGCTACAAGCTCGACCAGCAGGTCGCCGACGCCACCTCCGCGGCCAACGTGGCCGCCACGGCCGGCAGCTCGGCCGACACGCCCACCCCGGCCGTCTCCTGAGCATCGAGCGGCTCGTCGGGCCGCCGGTGGTCGACGACGACGCGCGGCTGCCGGCCGACGAGGTGTCCGAGGTCCTCGGGCTGCTGGCCGCGGCGACCGCCGCCGACGGCGTCCGGCCGGTCTCCGAGGAGACGGAGCTGCGCCTGCAGCACGGCGGGCCGCCGGGCGGGCGGGACCTCACCGCCCGGGACGACGGTGGTGTGCTGCTCGGCTACGCCCGGCTGGAGCTGCCCCACGACGGCCCCGAGGCCGAGGCCGAGCTGGTGGTCGGGCCGCAGGCGCGCCGCCGTGGTGTCGGCTCCGCGCTGCTGACCCGGCTGGAGCACCTGGCCGGCGACCGGCCGCTGCGCTTCTGGGCGCACGGTGAGCTCCCCGGCTCGACCGAACTGGCCGGCGCCCGCGGGTACACCCGCGCCCGGGTGCTGCTGCAGATGCGCCGCCCGCTCGAGGGCGTCGACCCCGATCCGCGGCCGGCGCTGCCCGACGGTGTCACCGTGCGGCCCTTCCGCCCGGGCACCGACGAGGAACCCTGGCTGGCCGTCAACGCCCGGGCCTTCGCCCACCACCCCGAGCAGGGCCGTTGGAGCGCCGACGACCTCGCGGTGCGCGAGGCCGAGCCGTGGTTCGACCCGGCCGGCTTCTTCCTCGCCTGGCGCCAGGAGGCCGCCGGCCCCCGGTTGCTGGGCTTCCACTGGACCAAGGTGCACCCGGCGGGCGAGACCAGCCACCAGCCGATCGGCGAGGTCTACGTGCTCGGGATCGACCCCGACGCGCAGGGACTGGGCCTGGGCCGGGCGCTCACCGACCTGGGCCTGGCGCACCTGCGTCGGGCCGGGCTCACGCAGGTGCTGCTCTACGTCGAGGAGGAGAACACCACCGCGGTGACCCTCTACGAGCGCACCGGCTTCACCCGCCACGCGGTCGACGTGTCCTGGCGCTCCGCGCCGGCCGGCTGACCTCTCCCGCGCTCCCGGGCCACGGGCCCCGATGCTCCACCGGTGCCCCGCGGCCCGTTGCCGCGCGGTCGTTCACCGGGAAGACGTGCTGCGTCGGGCAGGTCGTCGCCGAAGGCTCCAGATCCGTTCACCCGGCGTTCACCGAGCCACCCGTGTCCGTCCACCTGGGCTGCTTAGCGTCCACGGCGTCAGATCCACCTGTCCGGCATCGACGGCCGGGCGCACCCCAGTCGAAAGGCACTGAGTTGAAGCTCAGCACCACGACGCGCACCGCGGCCGTGTCCGCAGCGCTCGCCGGCACCCTCGCCCTGGCCGCCTGCGGGGCGTCCAACGAGAGCGCCAGTTCCGCGGGAAGCAGCAGCAGTGCCCAGCAGCTCAGCGGCTCTCTCTCCGGGGCCGGTTCCAGCGCGCAGCAGGCCGCCATGTCCGGCTGGCAGGCCGGTTTCCAGGCCCTCCAGCCCGGGGTGACAGTCAACTACGACCCGGTGGGTTCCGGCGGTGGCCGTGAGCAGTTCCTCGCCGGGGGGGTCGACTTCGCCGGCTCCGACGCCGCGCTCTCCGCCGACGAGCTGATCAAGGCGGCCGACCGCTGCGGCTCGACGGGGGTCTTCGAGCTGCCGAACTACATCTCGGCCATCGCGGTCGTCTACAACCTCCAGGGCGTCAAGGACCTCAACCTCTCCCCGAAGACGACCGCCGGCATCTTCTCCGGCACCATCACCACGTGGAACGATCCGGCCATCGTCGCCGACAACCCGGGCGCCACGCTCCCCAGCACGACCATCACGCCGGTCCACCGCGGGGACAAGTCCGGGACGACGAAGAACTTCACCGACTACCTGGCCAAGGCCGCGGCCGACACCTGGAAGGCGGGTGCGGTCGAGGAGTGGCCCACCTCCGGCGGGGAGGCCGCCAACGGCACCTCCGGCGTCATCCAGGCCGTGACCGCCGGTGCCGGCACCATCGGCTACGCCGACGAGAGCCAGGCCGGCAGCCTGGGTGTGGCCAAGATCGGTGTGGGCTCGGCCTTCGTCGCCCCCACCGCGGCGGGTGCCGCCGCGGTGGTCGCCAACTCCGACCGGGTGCCGGGCCGCGCTCAGTACGACTTCGCCGTCAACGTGAACCGGACGACCACCTCGGCCAGCGAGTACCCGATCGTGCTGGTCAGCTACCACATCGGCTGCGTCTCCTACCAGAAGAAGGCGACCGCCGACCTGGTCAAGGCCTTCGAGGGCTACGTGATCAGCAAGGACGGTCAGCAGGCCGCCGCCAAGGCCGCCGGTAGCGCGCCGATCTCCGACGACCTGCGCACGCAGGCCCAGACGGCGGTCGACGCGATCACGGCCGCCGGCTGAGCCATCGGCCCACGAGCGCGGTGCGGCGGCCCGGGGTGTCCCACAGGACACCCCGGGCCGTCGTCGCGCGTCACGCCACGCCATCACGCACGCACCCTGTAGTACGAGACCGACGGAGCGATCGGTGACCAGCACCAGCGCACCCCCTGCCCAGTCGCGGCCCAAGCGGCGCCCCGGCGACCGGGTCTTCGCCGGCAGCGCAACCGGCGCCGGCATCCTGATCCTGCTCGTCCTGGCCGGCGTGGCCGCCTTCCTCATCTCTGAGGCCTGGCCGGCGGTGACCGCGCCCGCGGCCGACCTGCCCGGCGGCGAGAGCCTCGGCAGCTACATCGCGCCGCTGGTCTTCGGCACCCTGATGGCCGCGGTCATCGCCCTGGTGGTGGCCACTCCCCTGGCGGTGGCGATCGCTCTGTTCATCACCCACTACGCCCCGCGGCGGCTGGCCGCCGGCCTGGGTTACGCGGTGGACCTGCTGGCCGCGGTGCCCAGCGTCGTCTACGGCTTCTGGGGCATCGCCGCGCTCGCCCCGGCCCTGGTCCCCTTCTACGGCTGGGCCGAGCGGAACCTGGGGTTCATCCCGCTGTTCGCCGGCCCGGCCTCCACGACGGGCAAGACCATGCTGACCGCCGGGCTGGTGCTCGCGGTGATGATCCTGCCGATCATCTCCGCCATCTCCCGGGAGGTCTTCACCCAGGTGCCGGCCCTGCACCAGGAGGCCGCCCTGGCCCTGGGCGCCACCCGCTGGGAGACGATCCGGATGGCGGTGCTGCCCTTCGGCAAGTCCGGGATCATCGGCGGCGCGATGCTCGGTCTCGGCCGCGCGCTCGGCGAGACGCTGGCCATCGCGATCGTGCTCTCCGCCACCGGCGGCATCACGTTCAACATGATCTCCAGCAGCAACCCCTCGACGATCGCGGCCATCATCGCGCTGGAGTTCCCGGAGTCCTCAGGCCTGGCCGTGAACGCGCTGATCGCCAGCGGCGTGGCGCTGTTCGTCATCACCCTGGCGGTCAACATGCTCGCCCGGTTGGTCGTCACCCGGCGCTCCGACTTCTCCGGAGCGATCTGTTGCGCACCTACTCCCAGGCCCCGGCGGCGGAGTCCCCGGCCTCCGCCGGCCCGGT
>JAOPWG010000048.1 GCA_025965775.1 Modestobacter sp.
GGCGCGCGGGCTCGTCGGCCGGCGGCTCGACCAGCAGCGGGGCGAAGCCGCCGGCGTCGTCGGCGGGGTCGTTCTCCGGCAGCTCGGCGGGGCCGTCGTCCAGCGGGTGGGCGCTCACGTCGCCGACCCTAACCGCCGCCACGGCGGTGTCCGGGACCTCGGCGGCGGCCGTGTCGGGTCGGCCGGCGGCGCCCACGACCTCACCCTCGAGGGCGCGTGCGCCCTCGGCAGCCGGGGGAGCCTCGGCCCGGGTCTGGGTGACCCCGGACAGTCGGACGACGCGGTCCCGACCGCCGCGCTTGGCCTCGTAGAGGACGCCGTCGGCCGCGGCGAACAGCGTCCGCCGGTCGTCGCCACGGGCCGCCGAGGCGATGCCGACGCTGATCGTGACGGGCACCTCGACGCCCAGGGCGGACCAGTCGTAGCCGGCGATCGAGCGGCGGATGCGCTCCATCGCCCGCTCGCCCTGCTCGGCGGTGGTGTCCGGCAGCAGGATGACGAACTCGTCGCCGGCCCAGCGGCACACCTCGTCGGTGTCCCGGCACCCGTCGACCAGCAGCTGCCCGACCGCGCGCAGCACGGCGTCGCCGCCGGGGTGGCCGGCCGCGTCGTTGATCGACTTGAACCGGTCGATGTCGACGACGGCGAGAGCCGGGACGCTGCCGCCGGTGAGCAGCCCGTCGAGCCGGGCCTCGGCGTAGCGGCGGTTGGGCAGGTGGGTCAGCGGGTCCTCGTAGGCCTGCCGGCGCAACTGCCCGGCGGCCCGCTCGGTCTCCAGCAGGCTCTTGCGCCGCCCGAACAGCTCGACCCAACGGGTGCGCCGCTCGTCGACCCGGTCCAGCTCGTCGGCCAGGTAGGCCTGCAGGTAGGGCAGGGCGCGCGCGGCGTCGTCCAGCTCTGCGTGCAGGGTGCACAGCTCGCGCAGGGCGGCCCGGCGCACGCGGGACAGCCCGTGCTCGGTGGCCAGGGCCAGCGCGGTGGCCAGGTGGTCGTCGGCGCCCCGGCCGTCACCGGAGCGGCGCAGCGCCCGGCCGAGGGCCAGCTCCGCCGATGCCAGCAGGGCGCGGTGTTCCGGGCCCGCGGTGGCGCGCACCACGGACTGCAGCAGCGCGGCGGCCGCGGCGTGGTCACCGAGGCCGACGAGCGCCCAGCCGTGCACGGCCTGGGCGTCGAGCACGCCGGGATCGCCGGCGGGCAGCTGCCCCAGCGCCCGGACGGCGAGGTCGCGCGCCTCGGCGAAGTGTGGCGCCGCCGCCTCGGCGCTGCCGTCGTCCAGCAGGCCCTCCCCGACCTCGGTGCACAGCGCGGCGAGCCAGATGGCTGCGTCGGCGGACAGGGCACGCGGGCTGCGCCCGGCCGGGCCGGAGCTGCCGGCCGCGGTCCCGATCGCCTGCTGGGCCGCGGTCTCGGCGGTCTCGGCGGCGCGGCGCTGGTAGTCCAGGGCCAGCGGCATCAGCTCGAGGTCGGCCAGCACGCCGGCCAGCCCGCTGAGGGTGTGCACCAGCAGGGTCCCGGCCGGCAGGGCCGGGTCCAGCAGGCTGGCCGCCTCGACCGCCTCGTCCATGGCGGCGTCGACCCGGCGGGACAGCAACTCGATGCGGGCGTGCTGGACGAGCCCCGCGGCGCGGTGCAGGTCGTCGTCCTGGGCGTCGAAGGCGGCCCGGGCGGAGCGGACCAGGGTGATGGCGAGCGCGGCGTGGGCCGCGGACTCGGCACGGGACTCGGACCTGGTGCGCGCTTTCTCGCCATCGGCCCGGTCGGCGTGCAGCTCGGCCACGCCGACGTGCAGGTCCAGGGCGCCGTCCTGCTCGGGACCGCCCTCGACCAGCGGCTCGCCCAGCAGCGAGTAGCCGGCCAGCCGCAGCCGCCGGACGAGCAGCTCGGCGCGCAGCGTGTCGGCCCAGGCGCGGGCCAGCGAGGTGAGGGGCGCGCCGCCGGACTCGCCGACAGCGGCGGTGTGCGGCGGCAGCGAGCTGTCGATGTCGCCGAGCAGCGTCTCGGCGGTGTCCAGCTGCCAGTTGGCCAACGCGGAGCTCACCTGCTGATGCAGGATCCCGGGCGGCACGAGGGCACTCTGCCTGGTGGCCTCGGCGGTGTCACGCACCGGGGTGCTGGCACGCCGTCCGTGCCCGGGGGTGCCGACGGGGCTGCGCTGACCGCGGTGGCCTCGAGGGGTGTGCAGGCTCATGGGGCGATCACGCTCACGACGCCACCCCGCTGTCGTCGAACGCCCAGCCGGGTGGCCGGGCAGCCTGGCTGCCCAGGACCTCGGCGACCAGCTGGTCGACGGAGGCGTCCGACGGCGGCGTGGGGCCGGGGGGCAGGGTCGCGCCGGCGGAGGCGGCCCGGACCCGGTTGCGTCCACCGCGCTTGGCGGCGAACAGGTGCAGGTCGGCGGAGTCGAAGAGGGCCTGCCAGGAGTGGGGACCGGCGACCCCGTCGGGGGCCGCGGTGGCCACGCCGATACTCACCGTGACCGGGTCGTTGATCTCCAGGCCGGCCCAGTCGGCCTCCGTGACTGCGGTGCGCAACCGCTCCATGGCCACCACGGCCTGCGGTTCGGCGGTCGCTGGCAGCAGCACGAGGAACTCGTCGCCGGCCCAGCGGTACACCTCGTCACCGGTGCGGCTGTGCTGCCGCAGCAGCCCGGCGACCCGGCGCAGGACGGCGTCGCCGTGCAGGTGGGAGTGCCCGTCGTTGACCGCCTTGAAGCCGTCGACGTCGACGACGGCCAACGACACGGGACCGCCGTCGAAGTCCAGCTCGGCCATCCGACGCTCGGCGCTGCGCCGGTTGCCCAGCCCGGTCAGCGGGTCCTCCAGGGCGTGCCGGCGCAGCACGGCGGTCTGCCGCTCGGCCTCCCGCAGCCGGCTGCGGCGAACGAACATCTCGGCCCACAGCTCCCGGCCGCGCAGGTGGGCCCGCGTGGTCTCGGCCCGGTAGGCCTCCAGCCAGTACAGCGCCTCGGCGGTGTGCCCCGTCACCGCGGTGGTCTGGCCGAGCTCCAGCAGGCACTGCCGGTAGCGGCGGCGGTCGCCGACGGCGGCGAAGGCCCCGGCGGCGGCGACGAGCAACTCGGTGGCCTCCCCGCCGGTCGTGCCGGCCGCACCGGCCGCTCGCGGGTGGCCGGCGGCGGCCTCCCGGCCGGCCTCGAGCTCGCACAGCCGGAACAGCAGCCGGGCGAGCACCAGGTCGGCGTAGCCCAGCAGCCACAGCCCACCGCCGTCGGCCTCGACCCGGCCGCGGACCCGGCGCAGCGGGGCGAGCGCCTCGTCCAGCTGGCCGGACAGCGTCATCGCCCAGGCGGTGATGACGGCCAGCAGGTCCTCGTCGGCCTCGGGCGGCCCCCACGGCAGCTCGCGGGCCGACGTCGCGCAGGCCAGCGCCACCGCGGCGAGCTCCCGGGAGCGGCGTTCGTCGCCGCGCCGGTGCACCGTCTGGGCCAGCTCCGCGTGCTGCTGGGCGCACAGCCGCAGCAGCTGCCAGCGGTCGGCGAGGTCGGGCAGCGCCTGGGCCACCCGGGAGCCGCGCAGCGACTGGGCGGCGGCGAGCTCCTCCAGGTCCAGGCGGGTCAGGGCGAGCGACAGCCAGTGGTGGGCCTGGTGCAGGGCCCGGGTGGGCTGCTCGCCGCTGAGCTGGTCGGCGAGCAGGCTGGCGTCGACGGCCAGGTGCATGGCGGCGTCGAACCGGTCGGCGGCGACCTCCACGTGGGCGAGGTAGGCCAGGGCGAGGGCGCGTTCGGCCGACAGCGGGCAGCGCTCCAGCGCGGCGCGGGCGACCGCCACGGCCTGCGCCGCGCCGTCCAGGTCGGTGTCGAAGAGCCGGGCCCGGGCGGTGAAGGCGCTGCTCCACGCGTCCCACTGCGGTTGCCCGGTGCCCGCGAAGGACGCCTCCGCCCGGGCGAACTCGTCGCCGAAGGCGCGCGCGTCCTCCGCGTCGCTGGTGGCCAGCAGCCGCCAACGGGCCAACTCGAGCGGGTGCGGGTCGACCGCCTCGGAGCCCGGGGTCACGCGTTCCTCCAGTCAGCTGTCGGACGCCGCAACGGATACGGGCCCGGCCGGTGACGAGGCAGCTCCCCCCGTACCCGGCTCATCACCCGGTACGGCCGCACTACCCTCGCCGAATGCCAGGTACAGCACCGACGAGGTTCGCCTTTCTCGGCCCCGAGGGTACCTTCGCCGAGGCGGCGCTCGGCATCCTCGCTGCCCCGTCCGAGGGGTACAGCCGGCCCGAGCCCAGCGTTGCCGCGGCGCTGAGCGCCGTCCGGGCGGGGGAGTGCGACGCCGCCCTCGTGCCGATGGAGAACTCGGTCGAGGGCTCGGTCCCGGCCACGATGGACGGGCTGGTCACCGGCGAGCCGCTGGTCATCACCCGCGAGG
>JAOPWG010000059.1 GCA_025965775.1 Modestobacter sp.
CGGCGGGCCGCCGGCCGCGCCGACGGCCGCCCTTCCCGACGCCCCCGCCGCCCGGTGCTCCGCGCCGGACGGCGGCTGGGTACCGCCGTCATCACCGGGGTGCTCGCCGTGCTGCCGCTGGTGTGCGCACCGCACCCCGCCGTCGCGGCCCCGGCGGACCTCGGCGCGAGCCCGGTGAACGTCGGCGCGAGCCCGGACGCCGACCGTCCGGTGCACATCGCCGTCGACCGGCTCGAGCCGCGGACGCTCACCCCCGGGTCGACCATCGTGCTGAGCGGGACCCTGGTCAACGACAGCGACGTCACCTTCACCGACCTGGCCGTCCGGCTGCAGCGGGGTGATCCGCTGGCCACCCGGCAGGAGCTGGCCGCCGACCTCGCCGCCCCCGGTGACGCCACCGCGGCCACTGCCCCTTTCCTGCCGGTGCCCGGCGAGCTGCACCCTGGCGCCTCCCTGCCCTTCAGCTACACCGCCACCACCGACGACCTGCGGCTGGCGGCCGAGGGCGTCTACCCCGCGCTGGTCAACGTCAACGGCACCCGTGCGGGCGGGACGGCCGAGCGGGTCGGCGAGCTGTCCACCTACCTCGTCGCCCAGCCGACCGCACCGGTCAGTCGGACGACGGTCGCCTGGCTCTGGCCGTTCACCGACCGCCCGCACCGCGACGCCGGCGGTGCCTTCACCGACGATGACCTCGCCGCGGAGGTGGCGCCGGACGGTCGGCTGGACCGCGCGCTCACCGTGCTCGAGCACCTGCCTGCGGCACCGGGCACCACCTCCGGCCCCGGCAGCGCCGTCCCGGTCACGCTGGCGGTCGACCCGGCGCTGCTGGAGGAGATCGCCACCATGGCGGCCGGCCGGTACACGGTGCACGGCCAGGAGGGCAGCGGCACCGCCCGCGCCGCCGAGTTCCTCACCCGGATGCGCAAGGTGGCCGCCGTCCACACCGTCGTCGCGCTGCCGTACGCCGACGTCGACGCCGACGCCCTGGTCTCGGCCGGTCAGGCCGCCGTGGTCACCCGCAGCCTGCCCGGTACGCCGAAGGGCACCGCCCGGCAGCCGGTCGGCAGCGACGGCACCGCGACGGCGACACCTGCGGCGCCCGACACCGGCGCCGGCAGCACGGGCGGCGGCGGGGACCACGAGACCTCCGCCGGGGCCGCCCTGGTCCACGAGGTCCTCGACGTGCATCCTCGCACCGACGTGGCCTGGCCGGCCGGCGGCACGGTGCGCGCGGACACCCTCGACGTGCTGGCGGCCGGCGGGACCTCCACGGTCGTGCTGGGCGAGGGCGCGCTCACCGGCGGCACGCGGGCGGTCGGCACGGTCCGGGGGACCGTCGCCACCGCCCGGGCGGACCTGACCACGTCCGGCGGTGGCCCGATCACCGCCCTGGTGGCTGACACCGCCCTGGGCGAGGCGGTCGCCGCAGCGACCACGGGCGGCGCCGCCCCCCGGATCGCCGAGCAGCGCTACCTGGCCGAGCTGGGGGTGTTGACGACCCAGCTGGGCAGCGACCGGCCCGACGCGGTGCAGACCGTGCTCGTCGTGCCCCCGCGGGACGTGGCCGCCAACCCGGAGTCGGCCGCCGCGATGCTGGGCGACACGATGACCCAGCCGTGGCTGCGGGCGGCGTCGCTGTCGGACCTGGCCGCCGGTCCGGGTACCGACGCCGGCACGCTCACCGGGGGTGTCGGGACCGACGGTGGGCTGCCCCGCGACGGCCTGACCCGGATCGCCGCGACCGTGGCGGTGCGCGACGACTTCGCCGCGGCCGTCGCCAGCGACCCGGACGTGGCGCTGGCCGGTTACGACGCCGCGATCGCCCGGGCGAGCTCCGCGGCCTGGCGCGGGGACCCGGCCGGGTTCGCGGCAGCCACCGCCGACGTCCACTCGACCGTCGACGACCTGCGTGACAAGGTCACGCTGCTCGCCCCGGCCAACGGCACCTACAGCCTGGCCTCCAGTGACGCCCCCCTCGTGCTCACCGTGCAGAACGACCTGCCCTTCCCCGTCGACGTCCGCCTGGACCTGCGCACCCGCGGCAACGTGGGGCTGGCCACCGACGACACCGGGGTCACCATCGTGAAGCCTCAGTCGCGGACCACCGTGCAGGTGCCCGCGCACGTGCGGCAGTCCGGCAGCTTCACGGTGACCGCCGCGCTCACCACGCCGGCCGGTGGGGCGCTCGGTGAGCCGGTCCAGATGCAGGTGAAGAGCACCGCCTACGGGGCCGTCACGCTGGTGATCACCCTGGGTGCGGCGGCGCTGCTGGGCCTGCTGTTCGTGCGCCGCCTGGTGCGCTTCCTGCTCAACCGCCGGCGCGGCACGCCGCCGGTGGAGGGCGCCACGACCGACCCGCTGTCGGTGCCGCCGGTCCGGAGCCCGGTGTGACCGGCGGTCCCTGGGCCGATTCGGCAGCAGACCAGCGGACCGACGACGGGCAGCGCGGGCCTCGGGATGCGCGGGACCACGGCCCGGCACCGGACCACGGCCAGACCCAGAGCCAGGACCCCGACCGGAGCGGGGGGCAACCCCCGGAGCCGGGCACCCCGCGCCCGCCCCGCCGGGACCGGCCGCTGCCGCCGCCGCCGTACAAGAACGCGGCGCGCGGCGGTACGCCTGCCGGGCCGCCCGCGCCATCGGCCGGCCCGGCCCGGCCCATGCCCCCGCTCCTGCCGCCACCGCCGGCGACCCCACCGGCCGCCACCCCACCGTCACCGGCCCCACCGGCCCGGCCCACCCCCGCACGCACGCCGGTGCCCCCGCTGCCGCCGGTCCCCGGCCTGCTGCCGGTCCCGCCGGCCGTGACACCGCCGGCGACACCGCCCGCGGCACCGCTGGCCCGCGCGGTTACCCCGGCCGGGCCCGCGCGCCCACGCCGGGTCCTCCCGCCGGTACCGCCGCCGCGGCGTCGATTCGTCCCCGGCCCCGACGACACCCAGCTCATCCCGGTGCTGCCCGCGGTCCCGCAGTCAGGGACCGAGACCGATGAGGAACTCGACCGGCGCGAGGGTGCGCCGGGCGGCAGCCGCGGGATCCTGCGGGCCGCCGGCACCATGGCGGTGGCCAGCCTGGTGTCCCGGCTCACCGGGTTCCTGCGCACCGTGGTGCTCACCGCCGCGCTGGGTTTCGCCGCGGTCGGCAACGCCTACACGGTCGCCAACACGCTGCCCAACATCGTCTACGAGCTGCTGCTGGGCGGGGTGCTGACCTCGGTCGTCGTCCCACTGCTGGTCAATGCGCAGGAGAAGCACGCCGACGGGGGCGTCCGCTACACCCAGCGGCTGCTCACCATCGCCACCGTCGGCCTGGGCGCGCTCACCGTCGTGGCCGTGCTCGCCGCCCCGGCGCTGACCTGGCTGATGGGCATCCGCGAGTCGGGCGGTGAGCCGGGCCAGGTGGACCTGGCGAACTGGCTGGCCCGGATCCTGCTGGTCGAGATCGTCTTCTACGGGGTCGGGGCCCTCGCGACCGCGGTGCTCAACGCGCGCCAGGTGTTCGGGCCACCGGCCTGGGCGCCGGTGCTCAACAACGTCGTCGTCATTGCCACCGGGGTGCTGTTCCTGCTGGCCGCCGGGCCGGGTGAACTCACCCCGCTGACCATCACCCCCGCCCAGGTCTGGCTGCTGGGCCTGGGCACCACGCTGGGGATCGCCGTGCAGGCGCTGGTGCTGCTGCCGCTGCTGGGCCGGCACGGGGTGCCGCTGCGCCCGCAGTGGGGGCTGCGCGGCACCGGCCTGGCGGAGGCCGGCACGCTCGGGCTCTGGGTGGTCGGCTACGTCCTGGTCAGCCAGGTCGGGGTGGTCGTGGCCAGCGTCGTCGCCAACGCCGCGGCCGACGCCCGGGGTCTCGGGCCGCTGGCGTTCAGCAACGCGAGCCTGCTGTTCCAGATGCCCTACGGGATCATCGGCGTGGCACTGCTGACCGCCCTCCTGCCGCGGATGAGCCGGGCGGCCAGCCGGCACGACGTGCCCGGCGTCGTCGCCGACCTCTCGCTGGGCACCCGGTTGTCCGCCGTGGGCCTGCTGCCGGTGACGGCGCTGCTCGTCGTCCTCGGCCCGGCGGTGGGCGTCGTCGCCTTCGGACGCGGCAACGCCGACGTCGGGGACGCCCGGGGCGTCGGGATCGCGCTGGCACTCGGGGCGTTCGGCTTGCTGCCGATGGCGGTCACCCTGCTGCAGCTTCGGGTCTTCTACGCGATGAAGGACGCCCGCACCCCGACCCTGATCCAGGTGGTCATGGTCGCCGTCCGGGTGCCGCTGCTGCTGCTCGTGCCGGTCCTCGTCGGGCCGGACCACGTGGTCGCGGGGCTCATGGTCGCCACCAGCGCCACCTACGTGGTCGGCTGGGTGGTCGGCAACATCGCTCTGCGGCGTGCGCTGGGCACCGGCGTCGGTGCCGGGGCCCAGGGGACGGTGCTGCGGATGGCCGCCGTCGCGGCCGTCGCTGCCCTGCTGGGCTGGCTGGTGGTGCACCTCACCGACGGCGTCGTCGGCCAGTCCGTGCCGGGCTCGCTCGCGACGGTCGTCCTCGGTACCGTGGTCATCGGCATCGCGGTGGTCGCGGGCGCCGTGGTGGCGAAGGTTCCCGAGGTCTCGGGGCTGGTGGCCGGTGTCCGGGCTCGGCTCGGGCGACCACAGGCGTCCGGCCGCACCGGTGCATGACTCGGGGACGCCGTCCCCGGCTGGAAGACCAGGGGGGTCGGCAGCGTCCGTGACGACGACGACCACGGGCCTGCCCGACCGCTACCGCCCGATCAGCCAGGTCGCCCCGGACGAGGAGACCGCCACCGGGGTGATCCGCTCCTGGCGCGCCCGTGACCGGGTGCTCAACCGGGACGTCGCGCTGCGCGTGCATACCCCGGGCGGCCCGGCGGCCCGGGAGTGGATCACCCGGGCGCTGACCGCCGGCGGCCTGGCCACCCCGGCGCTGTCCATGGTCTACGACGCCGCCGAGGGGACCGGCGGCGACGGCGCCGGCGGGGCCGCCTACGTCGTCAACGAGTGGCTCGAGGGGCAGACGCTTCGTGACCGGCTGGCCGAGAGCGGGCCGCTGACCGAGCGCGAGGCCCGGGCGCTGGTCCGCCGGCTGGCCGAGGGCGTCGCCGAGGCCCACCGGGTGGGCCTCGCCGTCGGCGGGCTCACTCCCGAGCACGTCGTCCTGCGCCCCGGCGGCCTGGCCGGGCTGCTGTCGGTCCCGGCGGCCAGCGCCAGCGTGCAGGGCGACATCGAGGCGCTGGGCGCGCTGCTGGAGCTGGCGCTGACCGGCCGCAGTGGCGAGGGCGACACCCCGCCGGTCATCTCCTCGCCCGACCTGGCCGCGCTGGTCCGCCGTGCCCGGTCCAGCGACCCGTCCGCCCGGCTCTCCAGTGTCAGCACGATGGTGGCGCTGCTGGCCGAGCGCCCCCGCACCGGCCCGCAGGAACCGGCGCGCCCCGAGGCGCTCAGCGACAGCGGGTGGATACGCCGGCTGCGCGACCGGCGGGACCTCGCCGACGCGGCGGAAGCCAGCAACCACGAGGTGGCCGGGCCCGGTGGTGACCGGCCCGTGCGGCTGGACCGCCGTGCCCTGCCCCCCGTTCCGGCGGCGTCCGCCGGGCGGCCGGGGGAGGCCGGCCGCTGGCCGGTACCGCAGGACGACGAGGACGACCTGGACTGGGGCCCGACCTTCGCCGACGAGGACGAGGTGCTCGAGCAGGACGACCACGACCCCTCCGCCCGGCGCCGGCTGGTGCTGGTCGGCCTCCCGCTGCTCGCGCTGGTGATGGTCATCGCCTTCGCGCTCTGGTTCGGCAAGAACGTGCTGTCCGTCGCCGGGTCCGTGGACCAGGTCGGTTCGACCCCGCCGGCCGGCGCGCCGGTCAACTCGTCGGCCTCGCCCTCGGCCTCGCCCTCGCCGTCGGCCGCGGCCCCCGCCGGTGCCCCGGTGCCGATCGTCGGCGCGGCGATCTTCGACCCCTACGGGGACGGCCAGCCGGAGAACCCCAAGGCGGTGCCTCGGACCTACGACGGCGACCCGCGCACGAGTTGGTCCACGGTCACGTACCGGGGGTCGGCGCACTTCGGCAACCTCAAGCCGGGGATCGGCATCCTCTACGACCTCGGCAGGCCCCAGCGGCTGGCCGGGGTGACCGTGGTCACCGCGCTGCCGGGCACCACCGTCGAGGTGCGCACCGGCGACAACGCGGACGGCGGCCTGGACAGCTATCCCGTGGTCGCGAGCGGCGAGCTGCGCGGTACCGACCAGCTCACGTTCACGGACCCGGTCACCGCCCGGTACCTGCTGGTCTGGGTCACCGGCCTGGCGCCCACCGACGGTGGCTTCACCGGGGGCCTGGCCGAGGTCACGCCGCTCGCCGCCGCCGGCTGACCGGCCGATCACCGCACCGCCGTCTCAATCGGCCATCCGCCTGCCGACGTGGGGGCCTGACGGTGGGGAATGCCCCACCTACCCTGTCCGTTGTGCGCCCTGTGACGAACGACCAGCCCACGCCCGGCCCCTCGGTCTCGACCGACGGCCCGCCGGCCATCCCGCCGGCCGAGCACGACGGAATCCGCGACCTGGTGATCATCGGGTCGGGCCCGGCCGGGTACACCGCCGCCACGTACGCGGCCCGCGCGAACCTGCATCCGCTGGTGTTCGAGGGCACGCAGTTCGGCGGCGCGTTGATGACCACCACCGAGGTGGAGAACTTCCCCGGTTTCCCCGAGGGCATCCAGGGCCCGCAGCTCATGGAGGACATGCGCACCCAGGCCGAGCGCTTCGGCGCGGAGCTGGTGACCAAGGACGTCACCGAGGTGGACCTCACCGTCAACCCCAAGATCGTCAAGGTCGGCGACGAGGTCGTCCGGGCGCACGCGGTGATCGTGGCCACCGGGTCGAAGTACCGCTACCTCGGTCTGGACAACGAGGAGCGGCTGCTCGGCCGCGGCGTCTCCGCCTGCGCCACGTGTGACGGTTTCTTCTTCCGCGACCAGGACATCGTCGTCGTCGGTGGCGGTGATTCCGCGATGGAGGAAGCGACCTTCCTCACCCGCTTCGCCAAGTCGGTGACCGTCGTCCACCGTCGTCCCGAGCTGCGCGCATCGAAGATCATGCAGAAGCGCGCCCAGGACAACGAGAAGATCCGCTGGGAGCTGGGCAAGCAGGTCACCGACGTGCACGGTGAGAACACCGTCTCGGCTGTGCAGCTGACCGACGTGACCACCGGCACGACCGAGCAGCTGCCCGTCAGCGGCATGTTCGTCGCGATCGGCCACGACCCCCGCACCGAGCTGTTCGTCGGCCAGTTGAAGCTGGACGACGACGGCTACATCGTCGTCGACCACCCGACCACGCGGACCAACGTCGAGGGCGTCTTCGCCTGCGGCGACGTCGTCGACCACATCTACCGTCAGGCGATCACCTCGGCCGGCACCGGTGCCGCCGCGGCGATGGATGCCGAGCGGTGGCTCGCCGAGACCTTCGACGAGCGCTGAGACCGACCATCGCACCCCCGGCCGGCGCTCCTGCGCCGGCCGGTGCAGTCCCCCGATCGACAAGGAGCACATCCACCATGGCAGGCAACACCGTGAAGGTCACCGACGACAGCTTCGCCGCCGACGTCCTGGGCAGCGACAAGCCCGTGCTGGTCGACTTCTGGGCCGAGTGGTGCGGTCCGTGCAAGATGGTCGCCCC
>JAOPWG010000082.1 GCA_025965775.1 Modestobacter sp.
GTCGGCGAGGGCGAGGTGCAGGACATCGCCGCCGGGACGGCACCGGCCGATCCGGACGCCTTCGCCGAGGCGCAGATGCTCGCCGGGAACGTCGGTGCCGAGCTAACCAGCTTCGTCACCAACCCGACGACGGCGCTCGTGCTGGCCAACATGAAGGAGCCCAGCGGCTCCGGCAAGCCGTTGCTCGGCGCTGACCCCACTCAGCCGACCCGCCGGGTGATCTTCGGTGTGCCGCTGCTGACGTCGCCGGAGGCACCGGTCGGCACGATCTGGGGCATGTCGGCGGCGCGGGTGACGACCGTGGTCCGGCGCGACGCAGAGGTGAAGGCCGACCGGTCGGTGTTCTTCACCTCCGACCGGGTCGCCGTCCGGGCCACCTGCCGGGTCGGCTTCGGCTTCCCGCACACCGCCGGACTGGTCCGGATCCGGCTCGCCGCGAGCTGACCCGACCACCTGGCACGGCGTCAACGTCACCGGGACCTGCCGACATCGAGCGTGGCAGGTCGCTCGCCGGAACGATGGACGGCCCATGACCGCGCCCTTCAAGCGCTAGGCCGCTCCAGCGCCGAAGCCAGGACATCAACAGAGCCCGCCGGAGGCAGTTCAACCTCCGGCGGGCTCTGTGCCTCGCGGCTCCCAAGCGGGCAGCAGCAGCCCGTGAAGTAGAGGGCGCGCCTCACAGGTGAGGCACATGTGCCCCAAAGTGACGAAACGCGACCGTTCCGGTACAGGTTCCGGTCCAGTGAGCTCGCCTGGAGGCCGATGAAGTCATCAAGCGCGACTCACGACTGCATGGGAGCACCACGATGGCAACGACTGAACACCCGGCTGTGCCGGAGGGCTACAAGCTCAAGAAGAAGAAGCCGATCTTCAAGCGCGTCTGGTTCTGGCTGCTGGTGATCCTCGTCGTGATCATCATCGCTGCCGTGTCGGGCGGGGGCGGCGGCGACAGCTCGACCAGCACCAGCGGGTCGGCCAGCACCGAGTCCGCCAGCAACGACGGCGGGGCGGCGGCGGCACCGGCCAAGGACGACAAGGCCAAGACCGACGTGGCGGCGGGTGAGACGGTGACCATGGACGACGTCCAGGTCACCTCGACCCCCCTGACGCCGGTCAAGCCGCAGTACAGCAACAGCAGCTACCTCTGCACCACGGTCACCTACGTCAACGGCGGCAAGGACTCGGCGTCGTTCAACACGTTCGACTGGAAGCTCCAGGACCCGCAGGGGGCTTCGCGCGACGCCACGTTCGGCGGCAGCGACAAGACGCTGAACTCGGGCGATCTCGCTCCTGGCGGGACCGTCTCCGGCGACGTCTGCTTCGATGACGCGACCGGTGCCTCGGGCACCTACAAGGTCATCTACAGCGCGTCGTTCTGGAACGACAAGAAGGCCACCTGGTCCAACCAGCGCTGACCCAGCTCGACCCCCGGAGCCCCCTGCCCACCTCGGATAGGGGGCTCCGTGCTGTGCCACCTAGACAAGGCCGACTAACCAGGAGACTGGCTCTGGGGCAATGACCTCGGCAAATGACCTCGGCTAAGCCGTTGTCCTGCGGGTCCCCAGGACGCTGGCGGACCCATCACCCGGAGACACCCGCCTAGCCGACGGTGTCCGGGGCCAACGTCGTCCCACATGTCTCAGCGCCGTCGGCCGTGTCTCAGCGCGTGTCTCAGCCGTGTCTCAGAAAGGGTCAATTGGGACCAATGGCTTCCGCACGCAGTCAACGGCATATCCGCAGGTCAGCAGCCACATTCGACAACAGTCAACCATGGTCAATAGCTTGCGAAAAGTTCGCGATGTACTACGACATCTGATCAACGGGGGCCTCGCCGCCCCTGACCTGTACGTTCGCGCAGCCCTCGCCAGGGTTCCCCCCGGATTCCCCCTGGCGAGGGCTGCGCTGCGTTCGGCCCCGGACACGCGCGCCCCTGTGACGGACGGGGTCCGCGGACCCCGCGGGAGCCAGATCGTCCGGGCGACTGCCGTGCTCGCACGGTTCCCGACCGACAGTCCGGTGAACATCGACCTGTCGGTCCCCATCTGGACCATCGAGCACGTCGCGGCCGCACTGCACCTCGAGGTGGACACCGCCCGCGAATACACCTACCGCGAGGACTTCCCCCGGCCGCGAGCCGGCTTCGCCAAGAACCTGTGGACCCGCGCCGAGGTCCTGGACTGGTTCGCCGAGCTGGCGCCCAAGCCTCGTGGCCGAGCCACCGTCAGTACCGCTGCCGTCGTCCGGACCGCGCCCCGCCCGGCCGGCACCCGACCCGCGTCCGCCCCAGCCGGCACCCAGTCACGGCGTCGGCCGGACCGCCGGCGCCCCGAAGCCGTACACGCCGAGGCGGAAGTGAGCCCCGCACGTCGCCCGCTGGTGGAGACGATCGGCGTCGTGGACATCTACGCCCCGACCAGCGACCCCTACTTCCGGCTGAAGTGGGCGGAGCCCGACGGGACGCTTGGGGACACCACCGCCGGCAGGACGCTGAACGGAGCACGGCTGAAGGCCGCGGAGATCGACGCCCGGGTGGGCTCGGCCGCCGGACCGGCCGCGGTGACCCGGCTCGATCGGCTGCAGAGCGAACCCGCACCACCGCCGTCGCGGCGGGAGCATCAGGTGAGCAAAGGAGGGCGGCCCCGCCGCCCCGTGCGTTTGGAACGGCGGGGCCTGACCGCCACAGCTTCCCGGGAAGCCGCGGCGGCTGCTGGAGGGGTGAGGCGGGAATTCGGATCAGGGGCGTCCACGTCAGAGCTTCACGCTTCGTGGCTCCCGGGGCTCGCGCGGTCACCGCAGCGGTAGTTCGCCGGTGGTCACCAGGTGGTCGGCGATGTCCCGGAGCTTCCTGTTGGCGCGCATCGAGGCCTGGGCCAGCGCTTGGAACGACTGGTCGGCTGTGAGGCGGTGCCGCTCCATCAGGATTCCCTTGGCCTGATCGATGACCGCGCGTGACTCCAGGGCGGTCTGCAGGTTGTCGGCCATCTCCCGGGCGCTCTGGTAGAGCCACAGGTTGCCGGCAGCGACGGCGGCGTAGGGCGCGAACCGGGTGGCGACCGACCGGCTGGCCTCGTCGAAGGCGTCGGGACGGCGGGCGTAGATGTTCAGGGCGCCGGTGACCTGTTCCTTCTCGTCGATGGCCAGTGGGACGGACAGGGAGCTGAGGTTGCCGTGCTCGACGGCGCGCGGGGTGTAGTCGGGCCACCGGTCGTCCGCGCGGGTATCGGGGATCTCGGTGAGCTCGCCGGTGCGGGCGGCGTGCAGGCAGGGGCCGTGGCCCTTGTCGTACTGCCTCTCGTCGAGGTCGGTGGCGAGTTGACCGGTGGAGGCGACGGTGCTCGGCCGGTCCCTGACGAGCAGGGACACCGAGGCCTCGGGGTTGCCGGGCATCACCGTCTTGGTCAGTTCGGCGACGGTCTGCAGCAGGCTGTCCATCGACAGCTCACGCAGGGACATCCGGCCCAGTCGCTCGAGCGCCTCGGCGGGATCGGCGGGTTGCGGGTGCTGACTGTCGGCCACGGAGGGCCCTCCGGTCTGGTGACACCGGGGCAGGCGACCTCGGTCACGGGCCCGCAGGCTCGCGGGCGTACGTCGCTGTGTGACGCACATCGACGCCCGGTGCATCCTGGCGTCGAGACGGACGGTACACGCGTTCTCGCAGCTCAGGCGGTTGAACGTGTCACCGGCTGCCGTGATCACCACGGGGAGTGAAAGCGCCGGGTAGCGTCGTGAACAGCCAGCGACGTTCATCAGTGAGCCTCGTGCGGTCAGGCCTCACCGGCGCGGCGCCGTGCTGGTGGGGCTGCCCCTACGCTCACTGCGAGTCGCCGCGAGTTTCCCGCTCGTCGCGGTCGTAGCGGGACTCGTAAAACCGCTCTCGGTTGTCCTCGGTGGGCCAGCCGTGTGCCCGCCCGTACTTTTGCACCGTGTTCGCCGACAGGCCCAGTTCGGCGACCTCCCGCACCGATGCGCCGTTCTTCAGCGCCTGCGCGACGGCCTTCTCCAGCGTCTCCTGAGCCTTCCGGATACCGGCCACCGCGGCGCGGATCCGCGCGGCGTCGACCCCGGTGACCGGTCGCGAGTCGGGCACAGACGCAGGCTAAGACAGCGCGAAGCGTGTCACCAGTTGACACGATGGGAGGGCGCTCAGTCGTTGGGGTCGTGCGCGGCCACGCGACCCGCGCTGCGACCCGGGGCCTACGTCCGGCTCCTCGAGGTTGCCAGAGACGGTCTGGAGGTCGGCGACTCTCGAGATCGCCGGTCGCTGGTCGCCGGTAGGGTCGCCGATCCCCGGCGAAAGGACGACAGGCATGCGCGCATCTCACCCCGGCCGGCCCTGTCGCACCGGTCGTGCTCATGACGGTCGCAGGACCCAGCGGGGCCGCCCAGTCCGTCGGAGTACTGTCCGCCGGGCCGCTCAGCGGCGGCCAGGTATCGGTCTGGCGAACCCGCACCGGAACCGGCTCACACGGCGACCGACGCTGCCCCTCGCTGGCCCGGTCAGCGCCCGAAGATCACGCGCACTCGCTGGGCACCGGCGCGACGATCGGCGACCTGGACTGGCCAGCTGACCTGCACTGCACGCTGGCGTTCACCGACCCCGGGCTGCGCCAGTACGACGACGAGGCCGTTGACGTCGCAAGACTGCGTGACCAGGCGCTGGCGGCCTTGGCCGCCGTGACCGCCGCTTCTCCGGATCGCGACCGCCACGACCGCGAGCCCGGCGCGTGGAACTGGCCGGCGAGGGCACCTGCGCTCGCCGGCGCGGTGCACGCGCCCCGGCCCCTGCCCGATGATGCGGCGCTGGCCCGGCTGGCTCAGCAGACGACCGACGAGCTGACCGCCGCCGCCCGGGCTGTCCGCGCATCGGTGCTGTGTGGTCCGGCTGGGGCGTCGCCGGCCCCGCGCGCGAGGGCTGGCCGTGGCGGGGGCCCGGGGTAGACGATGGCGCTCCCAGCCGACGCCTTATGACAGAGGTCCGCCCGCGCCCGGCGTGTCGGGGAGGCGGGTGTCCTCCGGGCGGCCGTTGGTGACGTCGCCGGGAGGACTGATGCCGTCAGACCGGGGTGCAGGTGGCCTGCCGGTGAACACCGCCGAGATCCTCACCGAGGTCACCGGCATCGCCGCGGCACCCGGCAGCTTGGCCGAGCGGGCCAAGGCTCTCCTGGCGCAGTTGCAGCGGGTGGTGCGGTTCGACGCCGGCTGGATCACGCTGCTGCCACCGGGTCAGGACTTGCATGTGCCTCTGGCCCGGTCAGGCTACGACGAGCGGATCTGCGGTTTCTTCGACAACACGTCCTTGCTGGCGGAGGTCGAGCTGGTCGGCCTGCGCCGCTCGCGCCGACCCGTTCGGCTCGTGGACGTCCCCTTTCCGCCGTCGGAGCTCCCGAGCTGGGCGGAGTACCTGGAACCGGCGGGATTCCGGGACGCCGTTTGCGCCGGGCTGTTTGCCTCGGAGGGCCGCTACCTGGGGGTGCTCGCCCTGCACACCCGGGCCGCAGACCAGGTGAGCGAGGCCGCCCGCGACCTGCTCGGGATGCTCACGGCACCGATCGCGTCCGCCGTGGACCCGCTGCGCTCCCTGGCGACGATCACCGGACTGGTTCAGCGGGCCACCGCGGGGATCGTGCTCGCCCCGTCCGGAGCGGTGCTGCCCCTGCCCGGCCTGCCCGACCATCGGCTGCTCGCGCCCGGCTCCGATGTCCTCACGGCGGCCACCGGGCAGCTCGCCGAGGGCGGTCCGCACGCCTCGTTCCTCGCTCCGCTGTCGGGCACCGAAGGCACCGAAGGCACCGAAGGCACCGAAGGCACCGAAGGCACCGAGAGCATGCAGACGCACGCCCGGATCACGGTGCTCACCGTCCCGCTCGAGCTGCGGCCCTTCGCCGTCGCGGTCGTCCTCGTCTCCCCGGCCGGGAACCTGCACGGGCTCAGCCATCGGGAGTTGCAGGTCCTCGGGCTGCTGGTGACCGGGGCGTCCAACGAGCGGATCGCGAGGGCCCTGGGCATCACCGCGCGCACCGTCGCCGTCCACGTCGAGCACGTGCGGGCGAAGCTCGCATCCCCCTCCCGCACCGCCGCCGCCGCGCGAGCCCTGCGGCTGGGGCTGTTCGTGCCCTCCCCACTGATCATCCGTCACCAAGCACCGACCTCGCACGCTGCCTCGCACGGACGCCGACTGCCATGACCGCGTGGAACCCGGAGCTCGTGCGTCTGCGGTGGGAACTGGCCCGGATCGCCATCACGCCGCACAACCTGCCGGAGCGGGCGGAGGCGGTCCTGGCGGTGCTGGGACGGGTGCTGCCCTTCGACGCCGCCTGGATCGCCGTCCGCGACCCCGAGGAACGCCGGCACACCCCGCTGGCCACCGCCGGCCACGCCGAGCCGCTGCGCCGCTACTTCCAGACCCCGGACGCCGACGCCGAGGTCGACCAGCTCGGCCTCAACCGGTACCGGCCGCCGATGCTGGTCAGCGAGATCCCGATCCCGCTGACCGACCTGCACGCCTGGGCTGACCATCTGCTGCCGGCCGGGTTCCGCGGCGGGCTGGCCGCCGGGCTGTTCACTCCCGGAGGGCGGCACGTGGGCTTCCTGAGCCTGCTCAGCGAGGACCCGTCCCGGCCCAGCCGAGCCGACCGGGGGGCCGTCGCCGCGGTCACCGAGGTCATCGCGCACGGCCTGGACCGGACGCGTGAGATCGCCGCGGTCGCCCGGATCGTCGAGGCGGCCAGCGCCGGCGTCCTACTCACCCGCGGCGGGGAGACCCTGCCGCTGCCCGGGCTGCCCGACCACCGTCTGCTGGCTCCCGGCTCCCGGCTCCTCACCACAGCCGCGCAGGAGCTGGCCGACAGCGACACGTACATCACTTTCCTCGCCCCCACGGCCGGCACCGGTCACGGACGGCTGGTGCGGGTCACCGCGTTGGACTTCGCCCGCCCGGCCCTGGACCACCTGCGGGCCGCGGTGCTCCTCTCTCCGCCGGGGGATCTGCACGGCCTCACCCCACTGGACCTCCGGCTGCTGGGTCTTCTGGTCGAGGGTGCGACGCAGGTCCCGGCCATCGCAGCGGCCCTCGGCGTTCACGAGCGGACAGTGGCCGACGCCATCGCCGCGAGCGTGATCGCGCTGGAGACCTCCGACCTCACCGCCGCCGCTGCGCGCGCAGTCCGCACGGGGCTCCGCATCCCCCCTCAGCTAGCCGCGCCCACCTGATCGACCACGGCGTGACCCGATCCCGCGTCGCCACGAGCCGATCCGCAGGACAGGCCCCAACCACCCTGAGCGGGCCGGTCCAGGGACAGCGGCACGGGCGCGTGTGGCCGGGGCCGGCGGAACGGCCGAGCACCGGACACCGTACCGATCGCGGCCACGGCCACTGACCCGAACGTCCCTGGGTCAGTGGCCGGTCTGTGCGGCTGCGCGTGCCTGCGGCGACGCGGACAGCGCGTCCGTCAGCAACGCGACCAGCGCCTCGTGCTGCACGTCGGCCGATGACCACACCTCCTCCTCCGAGCCGTCGAGCGCCCTGGCGGCGAGGCCCGCCTTCTTGTCGATCAGCTCAGCGATCCTGGTGTCGATGGTCTGCGCGGCGATGATCCGCCAGGCGGTGACGGGCTCGGTCTGACCGATGCGGTGGCTGCGGTCGATGGCCTGGGTCTGCTCCGCGTCGGTCCAGGACAGCTCGGCCAGCACGATGTTGGAGGCGACCTGCAGGTTGAGACCCACGCCGGCCGCGGTCAGCGAGCAGACCGCGATGGCGACGTCGGGATCGTTCACGAAGGCGTCGATGTGCTTCTGCCGCGACGCCGGCGTCTGGTCGCCACGGATCGAGGAGAAACGGATCCCCTGCCTGGCGAAGGTCTCCTCGGCGGCGTCCATCACATCGACGTGCTTGGCGAAGAAGACCACCTTGCCCGCGCTTCGCGCGAGCTGCGCCGCGTAGTCGGCGGCCAGGCCCGCCTTGGCCTGGCCGATGCGCCGCATCATGCCGAACACGTTCTCGCCGGCCGTCGTGGTGGCCGTCGCCTTCAACTCCCCCCTCGCCACCCTGCGCACGAGGCCGTGGTCGATGTCCTCGACGACGGCACCGGACGGGCGGCTGGCGAGCGCGCTCTCGTACCGCGCCACCAGCCGGCGGGCCAGCTCACGCTCGGCCGCCCGGATCGAACGGCCGGCCTTCTCATCCAGCTCGACGGGGAGGTCGGCGGTGCGGCGGGCGGGGATGTCGGCAGCCACAGCGACCTTGCGGCGACGGCCGATGCCGAGGTCGACCACGCACCTGCGGGCGGCGGGATAGAACCCGGGGTCGGCAGGCGTCAGGCCGGTCTCCTCGAGCGCATCCAGCAGCTCGGCGAGCGGCTTCGTCTCCTCGATCCAGCCGAGGAACTGCCAGATGGCCCGGAAGTCCTCGATGTCGTTGATCAGCGGGGTTCCGGTCAGGGCCATCAGCAGAGGACCCGCGATACGGGACCGGATGCGCTCGGAGAGCTCCAGGACGTGCTGCGAGCGCTGGGAGGTCTTGTTCTTGATGAAGTGCGCCTCGTCGACGACCATGCCGCGGAAGCCGAAGTCGCCGAACCACCCCACGTGCCGGTCGAGCACCTCGTAGTTGACGACGACGATGTCGGCGAAGCCGTCGATCGTCTCACCGTCGCCGTGGATCACGGTGGCCGCGCGGTGGGGCACCCAGAGGCCGGCCTCGCGTGCCCAGTTGGTCTTGACCACGTTCGGTACCACCACGAGCAGCGGGTAGGCGCTCGCCGCCTCCGCGGCCAGCAGCGCCTGAGCCGTCTTGCCCAGGCCCGGCTCGTCGGCGAGCAGGAAGGTCCGGTGCCCGGAAGCGGCAGCGGCGACCACCTGCGCCTGGTGCGGCATCAGCTCCCGGCCGCCCTGGACGCGCAGGGCGGCCGGCGCGGGAAGGGCCATGCAGGCCGGGTCCCCGCCGCCGGCGCGCTCGAAGGAGCTGAGGAGCGGGCCGAGCAGCTCCCAACCGGCCAGGCGGCGGGGACGGGCCGCGCTCGGCCGGGCGGACGCGAAGTCCGGGGCGAGGAAGGGGTTGGCCAGCTGTCGCGAGACGACCGACTGCGGCACCACCCGACGCTCGGTGGTGGCGGGAACGGCCGCGCGCTCCGTCGGCGTGACCTCGTCGGGGGCCGGCTCGATACCGGCGGCCCGCAGCATGTCCCGCTTGAGCGACCTGGCCGCGTCGGAGACGACGGCGTCCCCGGCGAGGAGCGCGAGGAGCGCGGGGTCGCGGACGGCGGTCCTCGCGAGGATCGTGCCGATCCCGTCCAGGCGCTTGAGCTGCTCGGCCCGGTGGGTGTGGCTGCTGGTCCCCTCCCCCCGGACCCGGGCGTGCTCCTCGCGCACCAGCAGGGCGACCACCTGGAACTTCATGCGCACTGCGGGCGTCACACGACCGCCCTGGGCGGCTGCCTCGACCTCACGGACCGCACGGGCGAGCACCGAGATGACGTCGTCGCGGTCGCGGACGCGTCGCTGGTTCCGCGGGACGGTACGGCGAGTGCCCGGCTGGCGCTGGCCTGGTCGAGCCACAGACTCCTCCTCTGAAATGCCCGGCACGGTTGGCGCGGCGGAATGCCGCACACAGTCCCGCGGTCGGGGCGATGGATGTCGGGGTGGTGCACCGCGAGCGGCTCGCACGGATCTGCGTCCCGACCGTCACCATCTCCGGTGGATCCAGTCCCGAGTGGGCCGGCCGGGCCTGCGCGACCGTAGCGGCCGCCGTCCCGGGGCGCGGCACGTAGTGCTTGACGGTCAGACCCTCGCCGTCGCCCACGACGTGATCGCGCCGGTCGTGATCGACCACTTCCGGCCCTGACCCGTCGAGCGGGCGTCCGGCGCGGGCGCACCCGCGTGCGCACAGGCTTCCGTGAGCGCTGGGGCGAGGTCAGGAACCGGCGCCGTTGCCGGCGGTGTGCCCCTGCGCGCGGGCCCGTAGCTCCGCCGCCAGGGCATCGGCTTCCCGGGCTTGCGCCTCCAGCTCGACCACCGCGGGCGTGGGGGGAGAGGGCTGCGATGTCTCGGGGGCCGGGCCCGTCTGACCGGTGCCGTCAGCGGCGGTCATGTCCCGCATCTCGCTCTTGAAGATCCGCAGGGAGCGCCCCAGCGACCGGGAAGCCTCCGGCAGCCTCTTGTAGCCGAACAGCAGCATGAAGGCGACGATGATCAAGATCAGGTGCCAGGGGGTCAGAGCTTCCACGACCACATCCCTTCGACGGGGCCGACTGCAGCGCTCATCCCCCGTGACCGGTCACCGACGACCATACTCACGCGGTGGGCGATCCGGTCGGACCCGAGGTCACTCGGCGCCCCTTGCGGGCGACGGACCCGAGGGCAGGCTGCGCCGGGCCGGCAGAGGACCCCAGCACCCGGCGCCCGGCGTCGCGGGTAGAGCTCAGCGAGGATCGCGTGCTCGCCGCATGGCGACGCAGGACCCGCGGTGAGCACCGCTGGCCCAGCGTCGCGGCCATCACGCTCGCGATCGTCCTGCAACTGCTGCTGCCCGACCGGCTGTCCCTCCATCCCCGCTGGCTCCTGCCCGGTGTGGAGATCGCCCTGCTCGTCGTGCTGATCCTCGGCAATCCGGTGCGGCTGGTGCGCGAGCACACGCTTCTTCGACTGGGCGGTCTGGGACTGATCGTCACGATGACGGTGGCGAACGCGAGCAGCGCCGCGCTGCTGATCGAGCGCCTGCTGACCGGGCAGGCCGGGGACGACGCTCCGTCACTGATCGGCAGCGGCGCGGCCATCTACGCGACCAACATCATCGCGTTCGGTGTCTGGTACTGGGAGCTCGACCGCGGTGGCCCCTTCGCCCGGGCAGCCGGGCTCCGTCAGCACACGGACTTCCTGTTCCCGCAGATGACGGAGCCGGACGTCGCTCCGCCCGACTGGGAACCGGCGTTCCTGGACTACCTCTACGTCTCCTACACCAACGCCACCGCATTCAGCCCCACCGACACCATGCCGTTGTCCCGCTGGACGAAGATGCTGATGCTCGCCCAGTCCGCGATCGCGCTGGGCACCGTCGCGCTCGTCATCGCCCGGGCCGTCAACGTGCTGCATTAGCTCCGTGGGACCGGACGACGCGGTCCATCCCCGCGGACGGTGCTGCCGTTCTACGCCTACCTCGCCACCACCGGTGCCTTCCTGGAGAACCACCGCTCCGGGTTCGGAACCGACTCCACCCCGAACCACCTACTGATCGTCGGCGGGCAGACGCCCACCCTGCGGAACCTTCCACGCAACGCCCCGCAGCCGGTCTGGGACATGCGTCGCTGCCCGGCCACGCCGCCGACCTCCCGGCACTGAGCATGGCCTGGCACGACAGCCCCTACGACGAGCACCCGACCGCAGACGTCAGCCGGGGCCAGGACACGGTGTGGCAAGCCGTCGATGCCGTCGTCGGGGCCGGGTACTGGGACGACACCCGGTGGAACCGCGCTCCTCCATCGGCCGCACCGTGCTGGAGCTGCTCGGCCTGCCACCGCTCGGCGTGCCCCGCCTCGACGACGTCCCCGACCTCGCCGACCTGGTCGCCGACACCGCGACCACTCCCGCGCCGCCCGCCTACGGGACGACGATCACCCAGCCGACCCCGCCCCAGCCCACACCCCGCCCCGGCCCACACCCCCACCGCGGCCGCTGCCCCCACCGCCGGCGACCACCTCCGCACCGGTCGGCCCGGTCCTGCTCCGCGACGGCACGACCCTGCCCCCGCCCAACGACCAACCCGTCCACTGACCCGGCGCCCGTCACGCGCGGCGCCGCCCCCGTCTCCGCGCCTGCCCGGCGCCTACGTCGTTCCGGACGGACAGCCGCGGGGATCGCACCCGCACCTGGGCTCAGCTCGACGAGCGTGCCGCCCGGCCGGCCGGGCACGTCGCCAGCCTCGAGCTGCGGGCCGTCGCGCCTCCGCCGCGTGGGACGTGGGAGGGCACGATCACCCGGACCCGGGTCACCTGCTCCGGCCGCAGCCTCGAGGAGACCAGTCCGCACAGGGCCTGGCGCGCGCGACCGGCGGCTCAGCCGAGCCCGGCGACCTCGGCCGCCCGCCCCGCCGGCACCCGCTTCCGCGAGGTGCTGGCGACCAGCCGGCCCGGGATCGGCGCCTGCTGTTCCTGCGGGTCGCCATCGGACCGGCCGGTCCGGACCCGGCGCTCCGTGGCGACGCCGTCCAGGCGCAGCCAGACCGGTACGTAGCCGGTGCGCCGCTGGAAGTAGCGGGTGCCGGCGCTGGTGAGCAGCATCGAGCCGCCCACGGTCAGGGTCGAAACCTCCCGGCGGATCAGCTCCGCGACGGTGTGGGTGTGCATCAGATAGCGGACGGCCGGCCCGTCGGGCACCGTCACCAGCACGGCCAGCCCCGCCCAGCTGACGTCCACGATGATCTCGCTGAGCGCCACCGGGTCGCCGGCCGCGTCGTAGGCCAGTGAGAACGAACGATCCAGCCCCGGCCGGGGACGCGGGATGACCATTGCCGCGGGCTCCTGACCACGACGGGAGGCGATCCGCGCCACCCCGTCGCGGATCTCCTGCGCCGAGGGCGTGCTCGTACAGGTGACCCCCGCGCTGGTAGCCCGCTGCACGTTGGTGCGCAGCGCCTGCCGCGGCCGGCCGCGCAGGTACTCGGCCTGGGTGTCCGGGAGTGTCAGCACGGCGACCGGTACGCGTCCCGTCGGCAGCCGGCGGTCGGGGCGGAACCAGCACCGCAGCTCCGCGCCCGCGGGGCTGCTGGAGAAGGGTGCGCTGACCGCCGGGAGCGACCGCAGCAGGGCCGTGATCGCCGCGGCTCCTCGCACGGACGCTGCCGCCCGGCACCGGGCCGCCCGGTCGGGCGCGGACCTGACGGCGGTCACGTAGCCGGCGGCCACCTCCAGCGCGGTGCCGCAGTCCCACTCCGACGACCTCCGGGTCGGGTCGGCAGGAGTCATCGTCGTCCTCCGGGGCTGGGAGATCGGTGCCACCGGCCACGGACACGAAGGCGGCCGGCCGAGCCGCGACGTCCGCAGTAGAGCGTCGGGCCCGGCGGAGTAAAGCAGCGTCGGCCCCACTCCAGGACGTGACACACGGCTTCCCTCCGATGCGGCGGCAGACTGCCAGGGAACGTTCAGGTTGCCCGGCCGGCCGCCGGGGCCGGACGCGCCGCGGGCCCCGCCCCGGGCTCGAGGACGGGGCCGCGGCACACGCTCAGCGCGGCCGGGCCGCACCTTCGACCCGGGTCCCGGGACGCCGGGCAGCGGCGTTCTGCGCCGCCAACGGCGAGGCGACGTCCTCCAGTGACCTGCCCTCCGCGTTCACGCCGAGGAACGCCGCCACCAGGCCACCGGCGACCATGACGCCGGCGCCGAGCAGGTAGCCGTAGAACAACGGGCCCCGGCTTTCTCCCCCGCCGATCAGCGCGCCGTAGATGACCGGCCCCAGGGCGCCGAAGCACTGGGCGATCGCGAAGAACACCGCGATGGCCTTGGCGCGCACCTCCTGCGGGAAGATCTCGCTGACGGTCAGGTACGCCGCGCTCGCCCCTGCCGAGGCGAAGAAGAAGATCACGCACCAGGCGATCGTCTGGGTCGTGGCGGTGAGCAGATCGGCCCGGAACAGGACTGCCGAGACCGCCAGCAGGACGCCGGACAGGATGTAGGTGCCGGCGATCATCTTCTTGCGGCCGATGGTGTCGAACAGGTGCCCGAGGGTCAGCGGGCCGGCCAGGTTCCCGACCGCGAAGGCGATCAGGAACAGCGGCGCGGAGTCGGAGTCGACGCCGTAGAAGTTGCCCAGGACCAGGGTGTAGGTGAAGAAGATCGCGTTGTAGAGGAACGATTGCGTGATCATCAGCGAGGCGCCGAGCACCGCGCGGCTCGGGTACTCGCGGAAGAGCACCCGGGCCAGGGCGAAGTAGCCGATGTTCTCCGCCGGCTTCAGCTCGATGGCCCGGTCCTCCCCCACCGGCGTGAGGGTCCGCCCCTCCTGCTCCACCTCGTGCTCGATGTAGGTGATGGTCTTCTCGGCCTCGTGCTCGTGGCCGTGCATGACCTGCCAGCGCGGGCTCTCCGGGAGGTGCCGCCGGACGAAGATGATCACCAGGCCCAGCACCGGCCCGAGCAGGAAGGCGATGCGCCAGCCGATGCCGGGGGCGAGCTGGTTGAGGAAGATGTAGGTGCCCAGGGTGCCGATGATCGCGC
>JAOPWG010000154.1 GCA_025965775.1 Modestobacter sp.
TCCGCGGTGCGGGCCCAGTGCGCGGGCCGGGTGGCCCAGGGCGGGACCGTCGTCCCGGCGTCCCCGCGGGCCGCCTCCAGCTGGGGAAGGGTGAGGAACAGGCTCGCACCCAGGTCGGCCCCACGGACGTCCGCGGCCCGCAGGTCGGCGCCGAGCAGGTCCGCCGCGCCGAGGTCGGCGCCACGCAGGTCCGCCCCGATCAGGTAGGCACCGCGCAGCCGCGCCCCGCGCAGGTCCACACCCTGGAGATCGGCACCGATCAGGTCCGCACCCCGGTGGTCCGCGGAGCGGTACCCGCTTCCCTGCCGGACGGCGTCGGCCACCTGCGTCAGCAGCTCCCCGACTGCTCGCCGGGCGGCGGCGACGTCGAGGGCGGCGAGCGCTGCGGCGTCCTGCTCGGCCTGCGCCCGGGTGCGGGCGAGCGCGGTGCGGACGTCGGTCTCCAGCGGGGAGCCCGCGACCCGGGCACGCGCCTCGGTCAGGTGCCAGAGCAGCTCGTGCAGCTGCCGCATGACCCCGAAGGCAGCGGACATCGCGGCCGCGACACCCGGGCCCTCCCGCCAGTCCCGCCCCCCGAAGGTGCCCTGGGTGACGTGCTGGCCGGCGCCGAGGCAGTCGAACACGGTGCACCCCGGGAAGCCGCGGTCGCGCAGCGAGTCGTGGATGCCGCACCGGGAGTCGGCCTGCAGGTTCGGGCAGGCCTGCCCGGCCGGCTTGTCGATGGCGAAGTCCGCCGATGCGGCGAACGCCGGCATCACGCAGCACAGCCCCACGCACCGGGCGCAGTCCGCCCGCAGGTGCGCCCGTCCGGCGTCCGGCTGGTCGGGGCGGGAGGACAGGACGAGGTCCACCGGCCGGCCCGGGACCGGGGCGGCGCCTCCGGTGCTGGTCAGTCGCCCGAGCCGCCGGGCACGCCGGCGGCCGGCAGGGTCAGCCCGTTGCTGGCGAGCACGTCCAGCTGCGCCGGGGTGCCCGGGCCGGTGGCCGACCACGAGGTCTCCACGATGGTCACCGTGGCGCCGTCCAGCGCGCTGGCGTACTGGGCGTTGGACAGCCGCGCCGGCGCGCCGGCGTAGCTGACGCCCTCCCGCAGCAGGTCGCTGACATTGCCGGTGCCGTTCCCGTCGGTCAGCGCGCGCAACGCCTGCGCGGTGGCGGCGTCGGGCATCACGACCCGGGACAGCGAGACCACGGCCGGCTGGCCGTCGACCTGGGCGGACCACAGCGCCCGCGACACCCCGACGCAGTCCTGGCCGGAGAAGAAACCGGCGACGGCGCCGTAGGCGTGCCCCTTGCAGGAGCCGGCCACCGTGCCGACCTCCATCGTGTAGGTCACCCCGTCGACCTGCACCGTGGTGCCGGTCGCCGGGGCCGCGCCGGACGCGGTCGCGGTGGCACTGGGGGTCGCCGCGGCCGGAGTGGTACCGCCGCCGGCGTCGCCCCGGAGCAGCAACCACCCCCCGACCCCCAGGACGACGACCAGGACGAGGGCGGCCGCGACCACCAGCGCGGTCCGCCGGCGCGGGGATGCCGCGGGGGGCGCGGGCGCGGACGGGGGCGGGGCGGACGCGGCCGCCCAGCCGCCGTTCCACCCACCGGCGGAGGCGCCCTGTCCGCCCGGTCCCCCGACCGACGTCGCCGGCAGCTGCGACGTCCCCGCCGGCTGCGCCGGGGCGGGGACCGGTTCCCCGAACAGCCCACCGAGACCACCGGTGTCATCAGGCACCGTCCGCGGGCCGATCACCGCGGTGGCAGCCCCGCCCGGCTGTCCACCGGCATCGGCCGGAGCCGGTTCGGTGGGCAGCGCGATCGTGTCCCGGACCGGGCCGCGCAGGGCGTCGGGGACCGCGCCGGAGCGCACCGCCGGCGCAACCGCGGCCGGCCCTGCCGGTGGTGCCCCATGGAGGGCGCCGCCGGCCTCCGCGGCCTCCTGCGCCTGGACCGCCGCCGCGGCCACCCGGGCCGCCGCGGCAGGGTCGACCAGCGGTCCGTTGCCGTTCGACCCGTACGCCGGGTCGGCGGTCACCCGGCCGGCGGTCGGGCCGGCCGAGGACGGCGGCAGCGCGGCCCCACGCGCAGAGGGCAGGTTCATCGGCTCGATCAGCTCACGCCGGCGCAGCACGTAGGGCGAGTACGGGAAGCCCTCGCCGTTGAGCTCCTCGACCGCGGGGCTGCGGCCGGCGACCCCGAGGGCCTCGATGCCCGAACGCACGTCGGCGGTCGTCCAGAGCCGGGGGTTGTCGGTGCCGGCGTACCGGCTGGCGCGGGCGACGCCCAGCAGCAGCGACCGGGGGTCCAGCACCGCGACCTGGTCGCCGTCCCCCAGGTCGCCGTCGGCCGGCAGCAGGCCGCTGACCGCGCCGGTCAGCACGGTCAGCCGGGCGATCCGGCCCGGCTCCAGTCCGGCGCGGCGCAGCCGCACGGCGGCGTCCATACCGGCGCGCATGAGCCCTTCCAGCGGGTTGGACCCTCCGCCGGCCAGCTGCAGGACCTCACCGGGCCCGGCGCCCGGTCCGATGGTCCAGGAGCCGTCCGCCGTGGCGGTCACGACACCGGACTGGCGCACGACCTCGACCACCCGGACGACGGCCAGACCCTCGGGGACGAAGAGGACCGCATCGGCGTGCCGGCGCTGCCTCGGACCCTCGACCACCGGCAGCGACGCCATCACCGCGCCCCGGACAGAGCCCCCGGTCTCCCAGGTCGCCAGCTCCGCGAAGAACGCACGCTCGGCCGCGGTCTCCAGCGGCGTCGGCGTGAGGATCAGCACGGGGGCTCCAGTGGGCGAGGCGAGGGCACGGGCTCAGGCGGCGGGCGGGTGGGGGGACGGCACCCGGTGGTGGCCGGCCCGGACGGGCCGGCCGGGCGGCGGTCGGGACCGACGTTACGTCATCGCGCCGGACACGCCCGGTTCACCGGACGGCACCCGCGGGCCGCACCCGGGCTCGTCCGCGGCCTGCCAGCGGGTGAATGCGGCGCTGCGCGCGAGCCGGTCGACAGCGCCCCACAGGACGGCCAGACCGACCGCGACCAGCGGCGTCACGGTCCACTGCCAGGGCGGGATGACGGCCACCACCTCCTGCAGCAGCGCGGCGAGCACGACCGCTGCGGTGACCGGGACGGCGGCCAGCCAGCCGGGCAGCCGCCGGGTGACGGCGAGGTCGACCCCGACGGCACCGGCCAGCAGCATCACCGGCAGCACCGAGGGCGGGAAGCCGGTGGAGGTCAGCAGCACCCACATCACCGCCCGGTAGCCGAGATAGGTGCCGGCGAGCAGGGTCGCGGTCCACCGCAGCCCCACCGCGCGCCGGGCGACCACCAGGGTCAGCACCCCGGCGCAGACCAGCCAGGCCGGGTGCACCCAGGAGGGCACCGGGAGCATGAACTGCGCCGGCGACTGCCCCTGGGAGGCGGCGAAGTCCAGCAGCGACGGTTCGGCGGTGGTGTGGCCGGCCCGGTAGTCGGCCAGCGCGAGGACGCCGTACTCCTGGTGCTGGTTGGGGAACAGCACGTTCTCGACGAAGAACAGCCACAGCCCCAGCGAGATCAGGTGCCGGGTGCGCCCCGGTGCGGCGTAGAGCCACCAGCCGCGCAGTGCCCCGGCGAGCATGACCGCCGTCCCCAGGTACAGGAGCGCGTGGCTCGGGCTCCAACTGGTGATGTCCAGTCCGTTGATGCGGTGGTTGACGATGTCGATCGGGATGGCGACCAGGAAGGTGCCGATCCCCCACTGCATGAGCCGCAGCGCGCGGCGGTCGACGCCGTGGCCGCTGTAGCTGTGGAAGACCACCAGCGCCACCACGACCACCGTGCCGGCGGAGTTGAGCAGGTGCGGCGGCGCCAGATCGTCGCGCAGCCAGCGGAAGTGCCAGGAGACGTCCCAGGACGAGCCGAGCATCTTGAGGGCGAAGGCCCCGAGCCAGGCGGTGTAGATCCACCGCAGCTCGACCTGGGTGGTGGGCCGTCCGGGTTGCCCGGGGGTCATGTAGGCCTGCCAGAGCCAGCGGACCAGCGCGACGGGGGCCCGCAGTCCGGCGCGCAGGGAGGCCGGCGCCGCTGGAACCGCGGGCGGTCCGGTGCGCGGAGCGGTGGGCGTGATGGGGGACACGAGCGGCTCCGCTGACGAGATGCAGAAAGACGCAGCCTATCGGCGGGGCCGCCACCGGTCAGCTGTCCGACGGCGGTGTCGGGCGCGCCGGTCCGGATCTGTGACCGCCCTGTGCCGGGTGGCCGCACGCGGCGGCCGGTCGCCACGGCCGGTCGCCGCGGTGCGTAGGGTCGCGGGGCGTGGCGGAGAGTGCAGCGCACAACCTGGTCTGGATCGACTGCGAGATGACCGGGTTGGACATCACCCGGGACAAGCTGATCGAGGTGGCGGTCGTCGTCACCGATTCACAGCTCAACGTCCTGGATTCCGGGCTGGACGTGGTCATCCACGCCGAGGACGCCGACCTGGAGGGCATGGACGAGGTCGTGACCGCCATGCACGCCAAGTCCGGGCTCACCGAGGCCGTGCGCGCCTCGACGGTGACCCTCGAGGACGCCACGGAACAGGTGCTCGCCTACGTGCAGCAGTTCGTGCCCGACCGGCGCACCGCTCCGCTGTGCGGCAACTCGATCGGCACCGACCGCGGCTTCCTCGCGCGGGACATGCCGGTCCTCGACGACCACCTGCACTACCGGATGATCGACGTCTCCTCGATCAAGGAGCTGGCCCGACGCTGGTTTCCCCGGGTGTACTTCGCGCAGCCACCCAAGGGCCTGGCGCACCGGGCGCTGGCCGACATCCTGGAGTCGATCCGGGAGCTCGCCTACTACCGGCAGACCCTCTTCGTGCCCGAGCCCGGGCCCTCCAGCGAGCAGGCGCAGGCCGCGTCCGCCGACGTCGTGGGGGCGTTCTCGGGCCTGCTGGAGGCCGGCGCGGCGGGTGACGGGCCGGCCTCGACCCCGGCCTCCGCAGAGGGCTGACCCCCTCCGGTATCGTTGTTGCGGTCCACCCGGCCGCCCCACCCGGCAGCCGGTGACGATGGTGGGTGTAGCTCAGCTGGTAGAGCGCCAGGTTGTGATCCTGGATGTCGCGGGTTCAAGTCCCGTCACTCACCCCACCGGGGAGGCCCTGGTCAGTTCGCTGGCCAGGGCCTTCACCGTTTCCGGGCCCGTCCACGACGGCAATCGGCGCCCGGTTGCCCCCTCGTTGGGGGGCACTTTGGGGTGCAGTGGCGGGGCGATTGCCGAGGGCGTCTTGCTGCGCACCGTGCGGCCGGTCAACCGACCGGCTACCGCACGGAGCAACCCACCATGTCCCTCAAGCCCCCCAGCCTGTGGATCGAAAAGCGCTGTCGCCAGTTCCGTGTGTACTGGCGTAACCCGCCGGGCCTCGGCCTGGCCGCCCGCTCCTACCAGCGCTTCTACAAGGAGGCCGACGCGCAGGCGTTCATCAGCATGGCCGGAGTCCTCGGGCTGGACACCGCCCGCCAGGTGATGACCACCCAGGACGTCGCGGCCCGGCGGGCGCTGCTGGACACGGCGCTCGCCGAGCGGGGCCTGGTGCCCGCCAGCCCGGCGCCGGTGATCGTGCCGGCCCCAATGCTGCCCTCGACCGGGCCGACCTCTGCGGTCGTGACGCCGCACGGCACGCCGGCCGGCCCGAGGCTCACCGGGGTGCCCTTCCGCCGGCTGTGGGAGACCTTCCTGGAGCGGCAGCGCCACCTGGCCGAGGGCTCCGCGGAGCTCTACGAGGGCTACGGCGAGCACCACCTGCTGCCGTTCTTCGGCGACACCGACATCGGCCTGATCCTGCGCACCCGGCCGCTGCGGACCGCCGACGTCGTGCCCGGCGCGCTCTACGTCGAGGACGACTGGCTGAAGGTGATGAAGGCCACGCCGAAGCGGAACGACCAGGGACGCCTGCGGCCCGGAACGCCGCTGAGCTACAAGTTCATCAAGAACGTCCTCGTCGTCCTCGGGCAGTGCTTCGAGCTCGCCCTGGAGGAGCGGTCCCCGCTGCTGGACATCGACCCCGCCCGGGGCATCCGGCTGCCCAAGCAGGACCGCCGCGAGATGTTCTTCCTGAACGACGCCGCCGCCTACGCCCTACGGGAGGCCATGCACCCGCACTTCCGGCCGCTGCTCGACTTCCTGGTGGGCACCGGGGCCCGCTACGGCGAGGCCGCTGGCCTGCTGGTGCAGCACCTGCACCTGCACACCGAGCGGCCCGTCGTGCCACTGCGGCTCGAGCGCAGACAAACGGGCACGCGCCCGGTCGCTTCGGACCAGGAGACTTCGCGCACCCCCTGATCGGCCGCTGACGCCACCCGGGGTGCGGACGCGGTTGGGCCCCACCGCTCCAAACCCCCGGGCGGTGGGGCCGCCCTCACCGAGCAGACCGACCCGACGGTCTGGGCGTCAGCATGGTGGGAGTCGGCACCCTCCCCGTCAACACCGTGATGGCCGCCCACCAACTGGTCTCCATCGCGACGTTCCTCAGCGACGGCGGCGCGGCGCTCAGGAGCACCCGAAGTCGTCACCGGGCGCTACACCCAGTGCACCTGGTGTTGAGTGGAGTCGACCGGCCGCTTTCATTCCTGCCGGCCACGGACGACGACGACCGCACACGGCGCGTGCGCAACGAGGTGCCCGCTGACCGAGCCCAGGAGCATGCCGGCGAAGCCATCATGACCCCGGCTGCCCATGACCAGCAGGTCGGCGTCCGTGGCGGCGTCCAGCAGGACCGGTACCGGGTGGCCCTCGATCACCCGGCGCACCAACCCAGTCGACTGCTCACCGAGAGCTTCCGTGATGGCGGTGTCGAGTATGACCTCCGCGTTGGCCTTCCAGTCGCCCTCCGCGACAATCGGGTAGCCGCCGTAGCTCGCGGGGAAGTGCCAGGCGGTCACTGCCTCGACCTGTGCTCCGGTGAGCGCCGCCTGCCGCGTCGCCCAGCGCAGGGCGTCGAGGGAGGACGTCGATCCGTCGACGGCCGCCACGATGCGTCCCGGTTTCATCCTGCTGGCTGGCTGAGTCATGTCGATCCCCTGTTCAATTGTGCCTTTGCCGGCCGGCGGCGGGACTGGTTCACGGCGTGAGCGGACTCGCGGTACTGAACCGGGCGGCGCGACGCTGCACCTGGTGCTCGCGGCCGCGGCGACGGATGTGCGGCAGCCTCCCCTCGGGGTCGGCGAAGAACACCCGCTTGGCGAGCTCGATCAGCGCGAGGTAGCCGACGACCATCCCGACGAGTGCGAGCAGGAAGGTGAGCGGCAGGGGCGCGAAGCCCAGCAAATGGGACAGCGGCGACTGCGGCAGGGCCACGCCCACGGCCACCGTGGCGAGCGCGGCCAGGAGCAGGGGTCGGCTGGGGCGGCTGCGGGTGAACGGGCTCCGGCGGGTACGGATGGCGAAGATCACCAGCGTCTGGGTCGCGAGGGACTCGGCGAACCAGCCGCCGCGGAACAGCTCCGGTCCCGCGTGGAAGACCCCGAGCATCAGGGCGAACGTCAGGAAGTCGAACAGGCTGCTGATCGGGCCGAAGAACATCATGAACCGGCGGATGAAGCCGATGTCCCAGTGCGACGGAGCGCGCAGCTGCTCGGCGTCCACGTTGTCGGTCGGGATGGTGAGCTGGCTCGCGTCGTAGAGCAGGTTGTTGAGCAGGATCTGGCTGGGCAGCATCGGCAGGAAGCTCAGCACGGCCGAGGCCGCCGCCGCGCTGAACATGTTCCCGAAGTTGCTGCTGGTCCCCATCAGCACGTACTTGATCGTGTTGGCGAAGATCCGCCGCCCTTCGGTGACCCCGTCGGCGAGCACGCTGAGGTCCTTCTCGAGCAGGACAACGTCGGCGGCGTCCTTCGCGACGTCGGTCGCGGTGTCGACGCTGATCCCGACGTCGGCGGCGTGCAGGGCCAGGGCGTCGTTGACCCCGTCACCGAGGAATCCGACGGCCCGGCCGCGGCGGCGCAGCAGCCGCACCAGGCGCGCCTTCTGCTCGGGGCTCACACGGGCGAAGATCGTGCTGGTTTCCGCCGCGGCGGTCAGTGCGTCGTCGTCCATCCCGGCCAGGTCGACGCCGGTGAGCGTGCCCCCGGAGACCAGGCCGAGGTCGGCGCACACCTTCTCCGCGACCAGCGGGTTGTCACCGGTGCAGACCTTCACCGTGACGCCCAGCCGGGCCAACCGCTGCAGGGACGCGGCGGCCGCGGCCTTCGGCCGGTCCAGGAACACCAGGAAGCCGGCGAGGGCCAGGTCGCGTTCCTCGTCCGGGGTCGGCACGGTGAGGCCCCCCGCCGGCCGCGCGGCGACCGCCACCACGCGGCTGCCGGCGGCGAACTGGCACTGCAGGGTTGCAGCGGCCACGGCAGGAACGTCGGTGCAGCGTGCCAGCACCGTCTCCGGGGCGCCCTTGACCACCAGTCGCGCGACGCCGTCGGGGCTCGCGACGACGGCGGAGGTCATCGCGCGGCTGTGGTCGAAGGGAAGCAGCCCGAGCCGGGTCCAGCCGGCGACGGTCACCGCCCCCCGACCTGCGGGGGCCTCCCAGAGCGCGGCGTCCAGCGGGTTGCCGCCGACCGAGCCCGCGCCGCTTTCACCCGGCGCGGTCTCGGTGGACAGTAGCCCGAGCCGCAGCACGTCGTCGCTGGCGGCACCCGACGGGTCGAGCGCTGTGGTGAACGTGATCCGGCCCTCGGTCAGCGTGCCGGTTTTGTCGGTGACCAGGACGTCCATGTCGCCGAGGTCCTCGATGCAGACCAGCCGCTTGACCAGGACCTTGCGCTTGGCCAGCTGCTTGGACCCGGTCGCCAGGCTGGTGCTGACCACCGCGGGCAGCAGCTGGGGGGTGATCCCGACGGCGATGGCCAGGCTGAACAGCAGCGATTCCAGCAGCGGCCGCTGCAGCACAAGGTTGGTGACGAAGATCAGCACGGTGAGCGCCAGCGCGACCTGCAGCAGCAGGACCGAGAAGTGCCGCAGGCCGGCCTGGAAGTCGGTCTCGGGCTGGCGGTCCCCCAGACCGGCGGCGATCTTCCCGAACTCCGCACGGGCCCCCGTCGCCACGACCGCCCCGACCCCGCTGCCGGCCCCGACCACGGTGCCCATGAACGCGCTGCTGGTGAGGTCGCCCAGCGCCGAACCCGCCGGCACGGGGACGCCGGTCTTGGCGGCCGCCTGCGACTCCCCGGTGAGGACGCTCTCGTCGCACTCCAGGCCGGTGGAGTCCAGCAGCCGCAGGTCGGCCGGGACGACCTCGCCGAGCGCCACCCGGACGACGTCGCCGGGCACCAGGGTCGTGACGTCGACCTCGACGGGGTGCCCGTCGCGGAGCGCGACCGCGACGTGGGTGACCTTCGAGTGCAGGGCGTCGGTGGCCCGCTCCGCGCGGTACTCGTTGACGAACCCGAGGCCGACGCTGGCCAGCAGGATCACCCCGATGACCACGGTGTCGGTGCGCTGGCCGAGGAAGAAGGAGACGAACGCGGTGACACCGAGCAGGATCAGGACGGCGCTGCGCAGCTGGCGGCCGAGGATCCGCCACGGCTGGGCGCGGTGCGTGCGCACGGCGTTCGGTCCGACCAGTGCCAGTCGGCGTGCCGCCTCGGGTGAGGTCAGCCCGCTCGCCGTGGTGTCCAGCCGCTCGAGGACGACCGCGGCGGAGGTGGCCGCAGCCTCCCCGACGGCCATCATCGGGCCGGCGCCGGGGGCCGGCCCCGAGGAGGAGGGAGCCGGGCCTGGCCGGTGCAGGCCGTCGACGGTCACGACCGGACCGCCGGTGCGGGGACGCCGAGCGCCTGCTCGACGCCGGCGGCGATCTGTAGGTCCTCCCGTGACCGGACGACCAGGGTCCGCACCGCCGTGCCCGCGGCGCTGATGTCCACATCCGGATCCGCTGGGTTGGTGAGCTGCGCGCCGGCGTCAAGCCGCTCGTCCACGACCACCCCCAGGTACGCCAGCCGGGCCGCCGCGGACCTGCGCAGCGCCGGGGCGTGCTCCCCCACCCCGCCGGTGAACACCAGCGTGTCCAACCCGCCCAGAGCTGCGGTCATCCCGGCGATACCGGCGGTGAGGTGGTGCAGGTAGACCGCGACGGCGAGCACGGCGCCGGCATCGGACCGGTCCAGCAGCTCGCGCATGTCCGCGGTGCCGGCCAGGGCGAGCAGCCCGGACCCGTGCTCGAGCGCGTCGGCGACCTCGTGCGGCCGAAGGTGCTCGTGTTCCTCGAGCCACAAAAGCAGACCGGGGTCGACCGCTCCGCTGCGGGTGGCCATGACCAGCCCGTCCAGCGGGGTGAAGCCCATCGTGGTGTCGACGCTGCGGCCGTCGAGCACGGCGGTCAGGGAGGCGCCGGCGCCGAGGTGGCAGCTGACGACCCGCCGGCTCGCCGGGGCCATCTCCGCGGCGCGGCGGGCCGCCCAGGAGTGGGACAGGCCGTGGAACCCGTACCGGCGCAGCCCCCAGCGCTCCCGCCACGCGGTGGGCAGGGCGTAGGTGTACGCCTCCGGTGGCAGGGTGGCGTGGAACGCGGTGTCGAAGCAGGCGACGTGCGGCACGTCCGGGAGCAGCCGCCGCGCCGCGTCGAGACCGTCCAGCGACTTCGGCTGGTGCAACGGCGCCAGCTGCACGAGGTCCTGCAGCTGCTTGTCCACGGCGCCGTCGATGACCACGGGTACGACCAGGTCCGGGCCGCCGTGCACGATCCGGTGCCCGACCGCGTCGACGTCCGGCGCCGTCTCGGGCAGCCCGTCGTAGGACTCGGCCCATTTCCCGTCGTCGATCAGGTCGACCTTGAGCGAGCTGGACCCGGCGTTCACGACGAGCACCCGCATGTCAGAGCTGCGCCATCAGAAGGGCCAGATCCAGTCGGAGATCTCCGGCGGGTCCTCACCGTGCTCGCGGGTGTAGGCGCGGGCGCGGGCGCGGGCGTCGACCATCTCCTGACGCAGGTGCGCCATCCGCCCTCGCAGGGCCGGGGTCCGGTCGATGACGTCCATGACCAGGTGGAAGCGGTCGAGGTCGTTCAGCATCACCATGTCGAACGGTGTGGTCGTTGTTCCTTCCTCCTGGTAGCCGCGCACGTGCAGGTTCGCGTGGTTGGTCCGCCGGTAGGTCAGCCGGTGGATCAGCGACGGGTAACCGTGGTAGGCGAAGATCACCGGCCGGTCGTGGGTGAACAGGGCGTCGAACTGGGCGTCGGGCAGGCCGTGCGGGTGCTCGGTGTCGGGCTCCAGCCGCATGAGGTCGACGACGTTGACCACCCGGATCTTCAGGTCGGGCAGGCGTTCGCGCAGGATCGCGACCGCGGCGAGGGTCTCCAGGGTCGGGATGTCGCCTGCGCAGGCCAGGACGACGTCCGGGAGCTCGTCGCCGTCGTTGCTGGCCCATTCCCAGATCCCCAGCCCGCGCGTGCAGTGCAGCACCGCCTCGTCCATCGACAGGTAGTCCAGCGCCGGCTGCTTGCCGGCGACGACGACGTTGATGTAGTCGCGGCTGCGCAGGCAGTGGTCGACGGTGGACAGCAGGGTGTTGGTGTCCGGCGGCAGGTACACCCGGGCGATGCCGGCCTTCTTGTTCACGACGTGGTCGATGAAGCCGGGGTCCTGGTGGGAGAAGCCGTTGTTGTCCTGACGCCACACGTGGCTGGACAGCAGGTAGTTCAGCGAGGCGATCGGCCGCCGCCACGGGATGGCGGAGGTGACCTTGAGCCACTTGGCGTGCTGGTTGACCATCGAGTCGACGATGTGGACGAACGCCTCGTAGCAGTTGAACAGCCCGTGCCTACCGGTCAGCAGGTAGCCCTCCAGCCAGCCCTGGCACAGATGCTCCGACAGCACCTCCATCACCCGGCCGTCCGGTGACAGGTGCTCGTCGCCGTCGACGACCTGCGCGTCCCAGGTGCGGTCGGTGGCCTCGAACAGCGCGGTGAGCCGGTTGGACGCGGTCTCGTCCGGGCCCATCACGCGGAACGTCCGGGGGTTGGCCCGGACGACGTCGCGCAGGAAGGCTCCGGTGACCCGGGTCGCCTCGCTCGTCCCGGCTGCGGGCTTCAGGACGTCGACGGCGTAGTCGCGGAAGTCCGGCAGGAGCAGGTCCTGCAGGAGCGCGCCGCCGTTGGCGTGCGGGCTGGCGCTCATCCGCCGGTCGCCGTGCGGGGCGAGCGCGGCAAGGTCGCCGAGCAGGGCACCGTCGGGGGTGAACAGCTCCTGCGGGCGGTAGCTGTGCAGCCACGTCTCGAGCTGGGCGAGGTGTTCCGGGTTGGTGCGCACCTCGGCCAGCGGCACCTGGTGGGCACGCCATGTCCCCTCGACGGGGAGGCCGTCCACCACCTTCGGGCCGGTCCAGCCCTTCGGGGTGCGCAGCACGATCATCGGCCAGGCCGGCCGGGTCAGATCGCCGGAGCGGGCCCGGGCGCGGATCGCGGCGATGTCGTCCAGGGCGTCGTCCAGCGCCGCCGCCATCGCCTGGTGCACCAGGGCCGGGTCGTCGCCGGACACGAGGATCGGGCGGTGGCCGTAGCCGGTCAGCAGGGCGACGAGCTCGGACTCCGGGATCCGGGCGAGCACGGTGGGGTTGGCGATCTTGTAGCCGTTGAGGTGCAGGATCGGCAGCACCACCCCGTCGCGCGCGGCGTCGACGAACTTGTTGGAGTGCCAGCTGGCCGCAAGCGGCCCGGTCTCGGCCTCGCCGTCGCCAATCACGCAGGCGACCAGCAGGCCGGGGTTGTCGAAGGCCGCGCCGTACGCGTGCACCAGTGCGTAGCCGAGCTCGCCACCCTCGTGGATCGAGCCCGGCGTCTCCGGAGCGACGTGGCTCGGGATGCCGCCGGGGAAGGAGAACTGCCGGAACAACCGGCGCAGCCCCTCGGTGTTCCGCCCGATCTGCGGGTAGACCTCGCTGTAGGTGCCCTCCAGGTAGGCGTTGGCCACGATCCCAGGGCCCCCGTGGCCGGGGCCGATGACGTACATCGCCTCCAGGTCGCGGGCCTTGATCACCCGGTTGAGGTGCGCGTAGACCAAGTTGAGCCCGGGGGTCGTGCCCCAGTGCCCGAGGAGCCGCGGCTTGACGTGCTCAGGGCGCAGCGGCTCGGCCAGCAGCGGGTTGGCCATCAGGTAGATCTGCCCGACCGACAGGTAGTTCGCCGCCCGCCAGTAGGCGTCGATGAGCGCCAGTTCGACGTCGCCGAGCGGTCCCCCGACGTCGGACGCCAGCATCGTCGGCCGGCGTACCCCGTCGGCCGGCAGTGAGATCCGCGCGTCCGTGGTCGGGCCCTGCTGCGGCGCCACGGCCGGGGCGGCCCTGAGTCCGTTGGCTCCGGTCGGCTGGAGAGCCGGGGACTGCAGCATGTGACGGCTCCATGTGGTCGATGCTCGGGGTGAGGTCCGTGCTCGGGATGACCCCTGGATCGCTGGACTCGTCGTCCACCGGACCGGACCTGGTGCGGGTGATCCGGGACGGCAACCGCGGGGGCAGGGCGCCTGTGTCCCGTCTCGAGCTGACGGTGTCAGCTGCGGGTGGGGGTGGTGGGACTGCCGTTCCGCGGGAGGGTGATGGCCGGCGCCGGGACGGCGGAGGCGGTCGCCGGACCAGCAGCCTGCGTTCCCGTATCGGCGGGTACGGCGCCTGCGGCGGCGGTCTCCCGGGCCAGGAACGAGCCGAGCTCGCCGATGGTGCTCATCAAGGGCGCCGGGAAGACGACGGTGGTGTTCTTGTCGACCCCGATCTCGACGAGGCTCTGCAGGTTGCGCAGCTGCAGCGCGAGAGGGTGCGCCATCATGACGTCCGAGGCATCGCCGAGCGCCTGCGCAGCCAGCGACTCACCCTCGGCGTTGATGATCTTTGCTCGCTTCTCCCGCTCGGCCTCGGCCTGCCGGGCCATCGCGCGTTTCATGCTGTCGGGCAGCTGGATGTCCTTGAGCTCCACCAGGGTCACCTGCACGCCCCACTCCTCGGTGGCGACGTCCAGCAGCCCGCGGATGTCGAGGTTGATCCGGTCGGTCTCCGACAGGGTCTCGTCCAGGGTGTGCTGGCCGACCTCCTTGCGCAGCGTGGTCTGGGCGATCTGGTTGATCGCGGCGTTGACGTTCTCGATGGCGACGACGGACTTGGTCGCGTCGATGACCCGGAAGTAGGCGACCGCGGAGACGTCCACGCTGACGTTGTCGCGGGTGATGATGCCCTGCGACTGGATGGGCATCGTGACGATGCGCAGCGAGACGCGGTGCAGCCGGTCGGCCACCGGGACGATCGCGCGCAGGCCCGGCTGCCGCACACCCACCACACGCCCGAAGCGGAACAGCACGCCCTGCTCGTACTGCTGGACGACGCGCAGCGACATCGCCAGCCCGATCAGCACGACAGCGGCGATCACGATGAGAACGGTCATGAGTGCCTCACAGGGAAGGTCACCGAATCTCCGGCGGTGAGCGGTCTAGCTCCCGGAAGCGCGGCGTGGGCGGCGCTCCCGTTCCGGACTGGCTGGCACTCAGCCCCGCAACAGTGCGCTCCCGCTGGCCACGCTGTCAATCAACCCCGCGGGGCGCTGCAGGTGACGGTGACGCCAGCAGCCGCTCGGCGACCGCAGCCACCGTCAGCCCCGCCGCGGAAGCCCGGCGATGCAGCTCCCCCTCCCCGGCCTCCGGCGACCAGCCCTGGTCGATCAGCACCCCGAGGGCCCGGTCGAGGAGACTCAGGTCGGCGAGCGATTCCGCCACGTCAGAACCGGTCGATGCGCCGAGTGGGGCAAGGTGGGCATCGAGTTCGGGCACTGGTGTCCGTTCGCGAGCAGCGCGGCCAGGTCCTCGGCCAGCAGGACGAAGACTCCCGGTGCTGATGCCTGCAGCACCAGGACGCAGCCCACGCCGGCCGCCGGCAGCGACAGGGCGAGCGACGCGAGCACCTCCGTGGTCCGGGGCATGCGGTCGCCTCCGGAGGTGGGCACCGTGATCACGTCGATGCCCGGGCGGCTGAGTGCGATCGACACGGCCACGCAGGACGGGACCACGGCGACCACCTCGCGGCTGAGCCGGCCCAACCCGGCGGTCAGCTCGCCGTCGGTCGGGCGGGCGGTGCGCTCACCGTCCCCGGCGGGACCGCGGAGCTGACGTCCGCCGCCATCAGCAGCGGCATCGGCGCAGGGATCGGGCGAGTGACTCAGGGCCTGCAGTTGCTCGGCGAGCGTCGGCGGAACGTCCACGGGGACGGGTCTCCTGACATGCGCGAGGACCCGCATGCCGACCTGATGCGCCGCCCAGGAGAGGGACACCGGAGGCGACCGGTGTGCGAGCCGTGGGTGCAGGGTGACATCGGGACGAGGGTGAACGACCGCTCCGGCCCCTGGCGTCACGCAGGCTGCAGATCTCTGCCGATCCGCGAGGTTGACGCTACCGCCCCGCGGTCGACGACCCGCCACTGCGACAGCACAACGACGCGGATCAGTCGATGGCAAGGTCGGGTGCGGCGACCTGCCGGCTGCGAGCTCGCCGCACCGCTTCATCGAGCAGGACCCGGGCCACCTCGACCACCTTGACGTGCTGCGCCCGGCTCATCGACCGCAAACGGCCGAACGCCTCCTCGGCACTGGCCCCGCTGCGGCTCATCAACACCCCGAGCGCCTGGTCGATGACCGCCCGGCTGGTCAGCGCCTCCGCCAGCTGGGCGGCCAGCTGCTGCGATTCGGCAAGCACCTGCGCGTTATGCACCGCCACCGCCGCCGGTCGAGCGAACAGCTCGCCGATGCGCACAGCCGCCGGGTCGAAGGCGTTCTTCGCGTGGGCGTAGACGTTCATCGCCCCCACCACCCGGTCAGGCAGCAGCAGCGGCAGTGACAGCACGCTGTGCACGCCCATCCGCCCGACCCGCGGGCCGAACCGAGGCCAGCGTGCATCCCCGCCCAGCGACCCGGACGTCTGCGTGGCCCGGGACTCGACCGCCAGCAGACACGGCCCCTCCCCCAGGCCGTACTGCACGTCGTCGACGGCGTGCACGAACGCGGCGCTGGCCACCACGGTCTGCGTCCGCTTGTCCTCAAGCATCGTCAGGCCGGCGCCATCGGAACCCGGGATCGCCTGCACTGCGAACTCCGCGATCTCGATCAGCGTCTCCCGCAGCGGCCGGTGATCGGTCAAGAGCCCAGACAACCCCGCCAGACTCGTCACCAGGTCGCCGTCCACGGCCGCCCACCTCCCACGCCCCGCTGCTTGAGCGCTTTCACGGTAGACCGGCCGGCTGCGCGGACACCGGGAGCGGTGTGCGGATACTGTCCACCCGTTCGCCCCGGGAGCAGCGTCAGGCATCGGCCTACCGTCATCTGCCGGCCGTGGCCTGTGGTCTACGCGGGTAGCGTTCGCCGTGTCCGGAACCAGTGACCACCCGACTCCGTGGGTGTCTCACCGGACGGGCAACGGCATCAGTTCGGAGCGGACCATGTCCCTTCTCCACCCCAACTCCGCCACCGCTCCGCCGCCCGTCGAGGCGTCCCCGCCTCCGGCCGCGGCCTCCCGCTGGGCCTCGCAACGCTCCCGCCACCAATGAGATTGTCCGCGTGCTGCCCGGAATCGAGGCCGTTCGTCTCCGAAGCTCGGCCTTCAGGCCCCAGGGTCGAGACCGAGGTCGGCGGTCGGGCACTCATCTCCGAGCTGGCGTACTCGGCTCCTACCGCTGGCGCGTGCATCGTCGGTGACTGCTCCCGGTGGCAGCGCGACGTCCTCTTGCGCCGGCGGCCGGTGGGCCCGTGGGGCCTGCCCGTGTCCCAGGGGCCGCCGTGGGAGGGGTCACGGCCTGCCGCGCGCCGCGCACGGGTACCGGTCAGCAATGACTACCTCACTGTCCCTCACCCGTTCCGGCTCCGGCGAGCCGCTCCTCCTCATGCACGGGCTGGGCAGTTCCCGCCGCGACTTCACCGCCGTCCTGCCCGAGCTGTGTGCGAACTTCGACGTCATCAACGTCGATCTGCCCGGCATCGGGGGGTCGCCGCACCTCGGGCAGCGTCCCACCGTGCGCACCATCACCGACGCGGTCGAGCGCATGCTCGACGAGGAGGGTGTCGGCCGGGTGCACGTGCTCGGCAACTCCCTCGGCGCCCGTGTCGCCCTGGAACTGGCGATGCGGGGTCGCGCCCTGTCGGTGGTCGCGATCGCGCCGTCGGGGCTCAACGTCCCGCAGGAGCGGGTCTTTCAGGGCATCGGCATGGGGATGGCTCGGTTCGTCATGCGGACGGCGGAGCCACTGATCGCGTCCTTGTCCCGCTCCGCGGTCGGGCGCACCGCACTCCTGGCGCCGCTGAAGGCCCGCCCGTGGAGCACCTCCCCGGAAGAAGCCGCCGGCGCGCGGGAGGGCTTCGCCGAGTCCCGCGACTTCTTGCGCACCGTCCTCTGGGCGCTGATGCTGGACGTCCCCCGCGGCCTGGACCGCATCGAATGCCCGGTCACGCTGGTGCAGGGCGCGGCAGACTGGGTCGCCTCCGGTCAGACCGTGCGCTATCTGCCGTTGATCCCCGGCGCCCGCTTCAGCCCCCTGCTGATGGCCGGCCACGCGCCGCAGTCGGACCGGCCGACGACGATCGCGCGCCTGGTACAGGAGACGGTAGGGCGGACAGAGACCGTGCCTGCGGCCGCCTAGCCTCTAGCTCACCTAGCCCCTGGCTCACCGCCACCCGGTCCGTACCCGGCGGCCATCGCCGGCCGACTGGGCCACCCTAGGGCGGGCCGCCGCGACCGGTGCTCTGCCGAGCCCACCACGGAGCGGCTGCTCTCGAACGACCCACACCTCGGCCGGGCCCTCAGATGTGCTGCGCCCCTGCTCGGGCTCGAGCCGCTCGTAGACGCCGATCCATCGGGGGTCGTCGTAGACGAGGAATGAGGCCAACAGCTTGGCGGGCACTTCGGCGCTCTCGCCGTGACGGGGCCGCCCCAGTGGAGGATCAGCGGCATGATGGGACGCTAGTCGCGAAGTCGCTGGCGGCGGAAGCGGAAGAGCACGGGTGTCGCTGCCCGGCCATTTCGGGCTACAGCTGCCGTTGCCGTTGCCGTTCGGTGCCGGTGCGCCATTCCAGGACCACGATGCTGGCGTCGTCCTGGAGTTGGCCGGCCTGGTGGCTGAGGAGGTGCCGCATCAGGCGGCGGACCGTCTCGGGTGCGGGGTTGCCTGCCGCGGCGGCGGCGCTGATGAAGTCGGCCAACCGTTGCTCACCGAAGAACTCCCCGGCCGGAGAGCGGGCCTCGATGATGCCGTCGGTGTAGAGCACCAGGCGGTCGCCGGGCTCCAGGCGGGTCTCGCAGCAGGCCGGCTTGCTCTCCTGCAGGCCCAGTGGGCGGCTCGGTGGGCAGTGCGGCGGCTGCACCAGGGACGAGCCGCGCACGATGAGCGGTGCGGGGTGGCCGGCGTTGATCCACCGGAGCCGCCCGGTGTCGATGTCCAGGCGGGCGATGACGGCGGTGGCGAACTGGCTGGCACCGAACTGCGCGGCGATCACCGCGTTGATCTCCACCGCGATGTCGGGCAGGTCCAGCATGTTGCGGCGGGCATGCCGGTAGGCGCTGACCGCGACGCTGGCCAGCAGCGCGGCCGGCAGCCCGTGCCCGACCGAGTCGATGACCAGCAGGTCCATCATGCTGCCGTTGATGGCGTAGTCGAAGCTGTCCCCACCGACGTCGTAGGCCGGCTCCAGGCCGCCGGTGACAACCACCCGGTCGGTGCCGAAGGACATCGGCGGCAGCAGCTCCCACTGCATCTCGGCGGCGAGGCTGAGCGTCTTGCGGCGGCGCAGCCGGGAGAACACGTCGCCGTAGGCGTCCTTGACCATGATCAGCTCGGCGACGAGGCTGACGAACGCGCGCAGTTCGTCCTCCTGGTCGCCGGTGGGCGCCTGCGGGAGAACCATCTCGGCGACGCCGAGCCGCTCGACACCGTCCAGCAGCGGCATCCAGAGCCGGTGACCGTGCTCGGCTGGGGTGCTGACGACCTCGACCCGGGCGAACGCCCGCCCGGCCATCGTGCCCTCGATCGGAAGTTCCTGGCGCTCGGGCACACCCGCGCCGGGCAGCGGTAGCACGGTGGCCTGCTCGTAGTCAGCCAGGTACAGGACCGTTTCGCGGGCGCCCAGCATCCGGGCGTGGGCGGCGACGGTAGCGGCCAGGCTGTCGGGCGCCAACAAGTGGGACGCGTGCAGCAGCGACCTCAGAGGCTCGGTCACCGCACACGCCCTATCAGTCGGCCGCCACCTACCCGCGGACCGTATCCGATCTTTCGGGCGCGATGTCCAGGCCGAGCGCCTGACCGTGGACGAGCTCTGTGGCGAGCTGCTCGGCTAGGTCGTGGCCGCAGCCGAAGTCCCTCCGCCGCGGCCGAGCGGCTTCAGTTCACCATCGGGGAGGGCCCCTGCATAGCCGCGCACGCCACCGACCAGCCGGTCGTCGCCGACGACGCCGAGCTGCAGTCCGGCTGGCCGACGTCCTACGCGGCGCTGGTGGCCCGCACGCCCTTCCGGGCCGTCATCGCCCTGCCCTCCAGTTCGGACTGCGGGGCATCGGCGCCCTGTACCTGTACCTGACTCACCTCAGGCTGTCGGCGCCCTCCGGCTGGCCGACGCCCTCGCCGTCACCCGCAAGATCGGGGCGGTCTTCACGGCCGCGAGCGCCGGGACGTCCCCCGTGACGGAGGCCCCGCCTGGCTCGATGCCCCCCGCGGCCCAACGGCGCGCCCGGGCCTGGCAGGCCATCGGCTACGTCAACGCCGGCATGCAGCTGCCCAGCGTCGACGCACTCACCCTGCTGCGCGCCCACGCCTGGTCCCACGACCGGGAGCTCGACGACGTCGCCCGGCAGGTGGTCCTGCACGAGCTGCCGCTGGCCCACCTTGCCCCGGACGTCGACGCCCCGTTCTGAGGGGGCACCCCTGGGGACGACGGGGCAGGCTGGTGCGAGCTGGTCCCCCGGCACCCACGTCGGCACGCGGGGCCGCCCGGGCGGGCCGCCCGGACCCCGACCGCGGTCAGGACAGCGCGCTGCCGGCCGTCCACTGGCTCCACGGGATGGCCCAGTCGTAGATGTCACCGTCGACCCGGGACAGCGTCGGACCGATGGAGTTGACCACCTCGACGACGTCGCCGGGCTGGGAGAAGCCGAAGAACCAGGCCGCGCGGTCGGTGGAGAGGTTGACGCAGCCGTGCGACACGTTCGACGAACCCTGATGCCCGACCGACCAGGGCGCGGCGTGCACGAACTCGCCGTTGTTGGAGATGCGCACCGCGTACTCCACGTCGGAGCGGTAGCCGCCGGGGGCATCGACGGCCAGACCGAACGTGCTCGAGTCCATGGTGATGTTCCGGTAGGACTGCAGGACCACGTGCGCGCCGTTGCGCGTGGGGTTGGCGCTGCTGCCCGCGCTCATCGGATAGGTCTGCACCACCGTGCCACCGTCCTTGACGGTGAGCGTGTGGGCCGCAGCGTCGGCGACCGACACGTGCGAGGCGCCGACATGGAAGGACACGGTGCGGTCCTTCTCACCCCAGATGCCGTCGCCGAAGTCGACGCCGAAGAGGGCGGCCGACAGCGTCACGTCGGTCTGCGCCGGCCAGTACGTGGAGGGCCGGAAGTGGACCTCGCTGTCGCTGAGCCAGTTCCAGGTGCCGTCGGTCGACCTCGAGCTCTTCACCGTCAGGTGCTTCTCCACCGCGGCCTTGTCGGTCACCGGCTGGTCGAAGAAGACGCGGATCGGCATGCCCACGCCCACCGTCGTGCCGTCCAGCGGACCGATCGAAGGGGTGGAGACGGTGCGCGGGGTGACCGTGGTGAAGGTGCTGGTCACCGTGGCGATGTCCTTGGTGGCGTTGGCCGCCTTCGCGGTGAGCGTGTACCGGGTGCCGTAGGCGAGCGGGGACTTCGGCGTCCACACCGACGTGGCCGGGTCACCGGCGGACGGCGCGACCTCGCCGGACACCTTCATGCCGTCGGCGGCTGCCACGGTGACGTCCCGGAGGTCGCCGTCGGTGACCGTCACCTGGACCGGCGTGCCGGGCGGGAGGTCGACGCTCCCGTCGGCCGGGGTGAGCGCCACCCGGGCGGGCGACGAGCTCTCCTGCGCTGCAGCGCCACCGGACCCGTCGGAGGACGAGCCCGAGCAACCGGTGAGAAGCGCGAGCGCCCCTACGATGAGCACTGCGGCCATGCGCTTCGCCTGGTGCGACCCCACTGCGACTGCCCCCTGTACCGGCGCACTCCACGCCGGGCACCTCCCAGGCAGGAGCGTGCGCCCCGCCCGACAGTGTGCACGTCGGGGGTGACAGGTTGCCGGGGATCACGGCCGCCACGCGGCGGGACCCCCGCCGGCGGCGTCCGAGGCGGCGTGTAGAGTCGTCCACCGTCGCCGGCTGCGCTGGACGGCAGGCGCCATTAGCTCAATTGGCAGAGCAGCTGACTCTTAATCAGCGGGTTCGGGGTTCGAGTCCCTGATGGCGCACCACGAACGACCAGCGGCTTCACCCTCCGGGGCGGGGCCGCTTCGTCGTTCCCGGCCCGAGTGCCCGGACGTGGCTGAGCCGCCACAGCGCTGCGTGTCGGCCGGCCCACCCGCCACGGCATGATCGCTCCCATGAGCGAGCAGACGACGCACCGCCACGAGTCCGGACTGGTCACCGAGGTGCGGGGGCACGTGCGGGTGCTCACCCTGGACCGTCCCGAGCGACGCAACGCGCTGTCCACGGCGCTGCAGGACGACCTCGTCGAGGAGTTGCTGACCAGCGCGGAGAACCCCGAAGTGCGCGCCGTCGTGCTCGCCGGGAACGGGCCTGCCTTCTGCGCCGGCTTCGACCTCAAGGAGATCCGTGCGCTCGACGAGCGGGGCGGGCACTTCCGGGCGCCCATGGACCGCGCCGGCCGCAGCCTGTTCGAGGTGGTCAGCGAGACCTACGTGCCCATCGTGGCCGCACTGACCGGGCACGCGGTGGCCGGCGGCTTCGAACTGGCGCTGGCTTGCGACATCCGGATCGCGGCGCCGGGGATCAAGCTCGGCCTACCGGAGGCGACCATCGGCATGGGCGCCAACTACGGCTCGGTGGTGCTCCCCAAGCGCGTGCCGATGGGCATCGCGATGGAGATGCTGCTCACCGGCGAGTACGTCACCAGCGAGGACGCCGAGCGCTGGGGGCTGGTGAACCGGGTGGTGCCGGCCGAGGAGGTGCTCCCGGCCGCGCTCGCCCTGGCCGAGCGGATGGCCGCCAACGCCCCGCTGTCGGTGCGCCGGATGAAGGAGACCGCCCTCAAGGCGGTCGACCTCCCGCTGGCCACGGCGCTGCGCCTGGACGTCGGCCCCAACCCCTACCGGTCCGAGGACCGGCGCGAGGGCATCGCCGCCCACCTGGAGAAGCGCCCTCCGCGCTGGACCGGCCGCTAGGACGGCCCACCGGAGAGGGCACAGTGGAGGGGTGAACGCACCTGCGGAGTCCCCTGTCGACCTGGGCGCCCGTCGCGCCCGCGAGTACCTGCACCTGCTCGAGGCCGGACGGACCGAGGACGCCGGGGCCCTGGTGGAGGCCCTGACCGAGACCCGTGACCTGGTCTTCGTCGGCGCCGGGTTCACCGCCCTGGCGCGGGGCCTGCGCTCGACGCTGCCACCGGCGGCGCGGGCACAGGCAAACAGCCGGCAGATGCTGCTGGGGCAGCTGCGCGACGCCAACCGCTCCGACGTCGGGGGCCTGCGCACCTGGGTGCGCCGGGCCGGCGAGGAGGTCGCGACGGTCGCCCGGCTCGCCGAGCCCGAGCCCGTTGCCCGGCGGCAGCTGCTGGGCCTGCCCTCAGCCGGCTGAGGGCACCGGCCGCCGAGCGGCGGCGACCGGGACGGCGAGCGGGAGCACCACCGCCAGCACGACGGCGAGGAGCACATAGCTGAGCGGCAGCCCCAGCCCGGCGGCGGCGACGGCGCCCACGGCCAGCGCGCCGATCGCCGTCCCGCTGTCGTAGCCGGCGTTCCAGACGGCGCTCACGGTCGCCGTCTGCCCGTCCCCCGCCCGGGCCAGCGCAACGACCAGGGTGAGGTTCTGCACCGCCCCGTAGGTGATGCCGAACAGCAGCGCCCCGGTCAGCACCGCCGCCGCTGCTCCCCAACCGGCGAGGACCAGCCCGAGTGCCACGAGCACCAGCCCGCACACGCCCACAGCCAGCGCGCCGGGCAGCAGCAGGCGGGCGCCGACCCGGTCGACCAGTACTCCGGCCCGCCAGCGGCTGACGGCCGAGGTGAGGCCGAAGAGCAGCAGGGCGACCGGCGCCAGCGCGCCGTCCGGCCGCTCGATCGGCAGGAAGGTGACCAGTCCGCCGCCGGCCAGGGTGACGACCAGCAGGACCAGCGACGGGGCGACGGCGGCACGCGCCGCGGCCCGCGACCCCGTCACGCCCGCCTCCTCGGCGGGCCGGCCGACCGCCGCGACCAGCCCAGGGACGAAGACCAGGGCCAGCACGGGGGCTGCGGCCAGCACGGCGACCCAGGGGAAGTGCCCGGCGAGGGTCAGCGCCGTCCCGCCGGGCACCGCGGCCAGCGTGGGGACGGCGACCGCCAGCCCGTAGATGCCGATCGACTCCCCGCGCCGGGCGACGGGGACGGCCTGCGCTGCGATCGTCGACCCGAGCACGGTCAGGACGGCGAAGCCGGTGCCGCGCACCGCCGAGACGACGGCGAACCACCGCACGTCATCGGCGAGCAGGTACAGCGGGGAGGGCACCCCCAGCGCGAGCAGGCCACCGGCGAGCACCGGGCCGATGCCCACCCGCCGGACGAGCGAGGGCACCGCGGCCTGGACGACGACCGTGGTGACCAGGAAGACGGTGGTGACCGAACCGGCCGCGGTCAGCCCGGCCCCGAGCTGCGCCGCGTGGGTCGGCAGCGCGGACACCAACAGCGAGAAGCTGAGGAAGCCGAGCAGGTTCAGCGCGAACAGCGACCGCACGGCCGGCAACCGCCACAGCGAGCCGCCCCGCTCCCCCGTCGTCCCGTGCACGTCTCCCCGTCTCCCTCACTGCACGTCCACCCCCGCCGGTGCCTACGGTCGGAGGCATGGAACCCACGCCCAGCATCCCGGCGACCACCTCGATCGTCGTCATGGGGGTCTCCGGCTCGGGCAAGACCAGCGTCGCCGCCGACCTGGCCCGGCAGCTGGGCTGGGACTACGTCGAGGGCGACGACCTGCACCCGGCGGCCAACGTCGCCAAGATGGCCGCCGGCCACCCCCTGGACGACGAGGACCGCTGGCCCTGGCTGCGCCGCATCGCCGAGGTGATCGGCGAGCACGAGGCGGCCGGCACCGGCCTGATCGTCACCTCCTCGGCGCTGAAGCGGGCCTACCGCGACCTGCTGCGCGCCGGGCACCCCTCCGTGTGGTTCGCCCACGTCGAGGCGCCGGAGGCGGTGATCGCCGACCGGCTGCAGAAGCGCATCGGGCACTACATGCCGGCCTCGCTGCTGGGCAGCCAGCTGGCCACCCTGGAGCCGCTGACCGAGGAGGAACCCGGCCGCGTCGTCTCGGGCGAGGGGTCGGTCGAGGAGACGACCACCGAGCTGCTCGCCGACCTGCGCGCCGATCGCGGCAGCGCCACCTGACCGGAGTGTGGGAGTGCAGGTTTCCTGCACTCCCACACTCCGCTCAGCCCATGTGCGGATAACGGTGGTCGGTGGCCGGCACGAAGGTCTCCTTGATCGACCGGGTGCTGGTCCAGCGCAGCAGGTTCTGCGCCGCGCCGGCCTTGTCGTTGGTGCCCGAGGCGCGGCCCCCGCCGAAGGGCTGCTGGCCGACGACGGCGCCGGTCGGCTTGTCGTTGACGTAGAAGTTGCCGGCCGCGTACCGCAGGACCTGCTGCGCGTGCGCGATCGCGGTGCGGTCCTGGGCGATCACCGAGCCGGTCAGCGCATAGGGGGCCACCGACTCCATCTGCCGCAGCACCGTGTCGTAGTCGGCGTCGTCGTAGACGTGCAACGCCAGCACCGGGCCGAAGTACTCGGTGGTGAACACCTCGTGCTCGGGGTCGGTGCCCTCGATGACGGTGGGCCGGACGAAGAAGCCCTCGCTGTCGTCGGCGGCACCGCCGGCGACCACGGTCAGCGCGTCGTCCTCGCGCGCCCGGTCCAGGACGGTGGACAGCTTCCGGAAGCTGCGACCGTCGATGACCGCGCCCATGAAGTTGCCGAAGTCGGTGACCTCGCCCATCGGGAGTGACTCGGTGATGCCGACCAGGTCCTCACGCATGCGGGTCCAGAGGCTGCGCGGCACGTAGGCGCGCGAGGCCGCCGAGCACTTCTGCCCCTGGTACTCGAAGGCCCCGCGGACCAGCGCGGTGCGCAGCACGTCAAGGTCGGCCGAGGGGTGGGCCACGACGAAGTCCTTGCCGCCGGTCTCGCCCACGATGCGCGGGTAGCCGCGGTAGGAGGCGATGTTCTCCCCCACCGTGCGCCACAGGTGCTGGAACACCGCGGTCGAGCCGGTGAAGTGGATGCCGGCCAGGTCGCGGTCGGCGAGGACGGCCTCGGACACCGCGACGCCGTCCCCGGGCAGCATGTTGACCACGCCCGCGGGCAGCCCGGCGGTCTCGAGCAGCCGCATCAGGAAGTGCGCGGCGAGCTGCTGGGTGGGCGCCGGCTTCCAGATCACCGTGTTGCCCATCAGCGCCGGGGCGGTGGGCAGGTTGCCGGCGATCGCGGTGAAGTTGAACGGGGTGACCGCGTAGACCGGGCCCTCCAGCGGGCGGTGGTCGACCCGGTTCCACACCCCGGGGCTGGAGACCGGCTGCTCGGCGAGCACCTGGCGGGCGAAGTGCACGTTGTAGCGCCAGAAGTCGATGAGTTCGCAGGCGGCGTCGATCTCGGCCTGGTAGGCGGTCTTGCTCTGGCCCAGCATGGTGGCGGCGTTGAGCGTCTGCCGCCACGGCCCGGCGAGCAGGTCGGCGGCCTTGAGGAACACCGCGGCCCGGTCGTCGAAGGAGAG
>JAOPWG010000159.1 GCA_025965775.1 Modestobacter sp.
GCTCCGGCAGCTGCTCGGGGAGCTGCGCGAGGAGAAGGACGCCCTGACCGCGGTCACCCGGGCGCTGGGCCTCCCCGTCCGGCACTACAAGCAGCTCGCCGCCTGGGCGGCCGAGAAGGCCAGCCGGGTCAAGCTCAACGGACACCTGCTGTCCCGGTCCCCGCTGAGCTCGCTGGTGGAGTTCGAGTTCCTGGCGTCCGCGGTGCGTGGCAAGCGCAGCGGCTTCGAGACGATCCGCATCGCCGCCGAGGTCGACGACCGGATCGACACGGTGACGTTCGACAGGCTGATCGCGCAGGCCAACCGCCAGTACCGCTGGCTGACCGACGTGCGCAGGGAGGTTGCGGCGGGGCTGTTCGGTGGCGACCCGAGCGTGCTGGCCGACGTCGAGGAGGCGTGAGCGGGCCCGCGGGGAGGCCCCGCCGGGCGGCGGCCCCGGCACGGCGGTAGACAGGCGGCATGTGCCACGACCACGACAGCCGCCCACCTGCACCGCCGCGTTCCGGGGACGTCGCCGAGCGGGGTCTGCTGACCCTGACCGCCGCCGACGGCAACCAGCTCTCCGCCGCCTACGCCGCGCCGGCCACCACCCCCCGCGTGGGCGTGGTGGTGCTGCCCGACATCCGCGGGCTGCACCCCTACTACGTCGCGCTGGCCGAGCGCTTCGCCCAGGCCGGGCTGGCCGCCGTCGCGGTGGACTACTTCGGCCGCACCGCGGGGCTGGCCGCCACCGGCACCCGCGAGGAGGACTTCGACTGGCAGAGCCACATCCCGCAGACGACCGAGGCCGGGATCGACGCCGACATCACCGCCGGCATCGAGTACCTGCGCAGCCGTACCGAGCCGACACTGCCGGTGATCACCGTGGGCTTCTGCTTCGGCGGCAGCCACTCGTGGCGTCAGTCCGGCGGCACCCTGGACCTGGCCGGCTGTGCCGGGTTCTACGGCCGGCCCAGCATGGTCGGCGACGCGGCGCAGCGGGCGGCCAAGCCCACGGTGATGCTCCTCGCCGGTGCGGACTCCGCCACGCCGGTGGAGGACCAGCACGCGCTGGCCGAGACGATGCGCGCGGCCGGTGCCGAGGTCGACGAGGTCGTCTACGACGGCGCTCCGCACTCGTTCTTCGACCGGGCCTTCGGCGAGTGGGCCGACGCATGCCAGGACGCCTGGGAGCACGTGCTCGCCCTCACCGACCGGGTCTCGGCCCGCTGAGCTGTCGAGCGCCCGGGTCGGTCGCCTAGGCTTGCTGCCGTGACGGAGCAGCAGGGCGGGGCGATCGACCCGGAGGTCATCGAGCTGGCCGGCCGGATGTTCGACATGGCGCGCAGCGGGAGCACCGACGAGCTCACCGCGTTCCTCGACGCCGGGGTGCCGGCCAACCTCACCAACGACAAGGGCGACACGCTGCTGATCCTGGCGGCCTACCACGGTCACCCGGACACCGTCGCCGCGCTGCTGGCGCGCGGCGCCGACCACAGCCGGACCAATGACCGGGGGCAGAGCCCGCTGTCGGCCGCGGTCTTCAAGCAGTCGGCGGAGACCGTGGAGCACCTGCTGGCCGCCGGGGCCGACCCGGACGGCGGGCAGCCCAGCGCCCGGGCCACCGCGGCGTTCTTCGAGCTGCCGGCGATGACCGCGCTGCTCGACCAGCACCGGGACTGACCCCGGTCGGGTCAGCAGCCCAGCACGAGCACGGCCAGGTCGTCCCCGCCGTGCGGCCGGCCGCGGTGCTGCGCCACGGCCTGCTGGATCGCCTCGGCTGCCTCCGGGGCGGACAGGGCCGCCCCGGAGGTGAGGACCGAGCAGAGGCGGGCTTCGCCGAACTGGTCACCCGCGCGGTCCCGCGCCTCGGTGACGCCGTCGGTGTAGAGCACGAGCAGATCCCCGCCGGCCAGGGCGACGTCGACCTCCGCGTAGTGGACGTCGTCGACGATGCCCAGTGCCCGGCCGGGGCTACCGACCTCCCGGCACGATCCGTCGGCCGAGCGCACCATCGGCAGGGGGTGCCCGGCCACGCTGAGCCGGGCGGTGGCGCCGTCCGGTCCGGGCTGCAGCAGCAGGCAGCAGGCGGTCACGAAGCGCAGCGGCCCCGGGGTCCGGTCCTGCAGCAGGGCCGCGTTCACCGCGGCGAGTATCTGCGCCGGACCGCCACCCGCGGCGGCCACCGCACGGGCGGTGTGCCGGGTCAGCGACGTGAGTACCGCGGCCTCCGCGCCCAAGCCGCAGACGTCAGCCACCAGCACCAGCCAGCGCCCGTCGGGCAGCGGGAGGACGTCGTAGGTGTCACCGCCGGCCAGCACCCCCTCGCCGCCGGCCTCGTAGCGGGCTCCCAGGTGCACACCGGGGACCGTCGGCAACCGGGCGGGCAGCAGGCTGCGCTGCAGCGTGTCGGCCAGGGTGCGGAACTGCGCCTCGGCGCGCAGCCGGTCCAGGAACTCACCGATCTGCCGGCCGGCGGCGGCGAGCACCTCGAGCAGCTCGTCGGGAACCGGGCGGGCCTCGTAGGAGAAGAGCTCGCACACGGCCAGCACGGTGTCTCCCCGGAGCACCGGGAAGGCCACGCCGGTGCGCACGCCGTCGGCCCGGGCGGCGGCTCCCCGGAGGAACCGGGGGTCGCGCCAGAGGTCCTCGGCGACCGTCGCTTCGCGTCGTTGCCAGACCCGGCCGGGGAACCCCTCACCCGGGACCAACGTCAGAGACCGGCTCACCACGCCCAGTGCCGAATCCGTCCGGCCCGAGGCGTGCCAGGTCCCGGTACAGGTCAGGCGGCCGGTGCCGTCGGCCTGCCAGAGGGTGGCGGCGTCCCAGTCCAGCTGCGCGCACAGACTCGGCAGCAGGCCGGCGAAGGCCGCCTCGGCGTCCGGCGCATCGGACAGCGCCTCGGTCACCCGCAGCGTCGCGGCGAGGTAGCGGCTGACCTGGAGCTGGCGTTCCAGGAGCACGGCGGGGCTGGCGTCCCGCAGGACACCGACGACGACGCCTCCGCTGCCGACGTCCTCCGCACCGTCGGGCGCCAGCCGCGACAGCGTGAGGTCCACGGCGACCTCCGCGCCGCTGGCGGCCAGGGCAGCCACCCGGGTCGTCGCGCCGAGCAGTTCGCCCTGGCCGGTCGCGAGGAAGCGGGCGAACCCGGCCTCGTGTGCGGACCGGAACCGCTCGGGCATCAGCGCGGAGAGCGGTCGGCCCCGCAGGGCATCGGGCGCATGGCCGAGCAACGTGGTGACCGCGGCATTGGCGTACCGGATCCGGCCGTCGTCCCCGGCGACGAGGACGGCGTCCGGCAGCCCGTCCAGCAGGCTGCCCGGCACGCCGCGAACCGCAGACCCCGGGGCCACGTCACCACCCTCCACGTGCCGGTCCGTCGACCGGCGGCCTCGAAGTCAACACCACGGCTGTCACGGCAGTGCGCGCCGCGCGATCAGCCGCGCCGGACCGTCGGCGTGCGGCGTCCGGTCGGGACGGTGCGCGTGCAGGTCACCGCGCAGATCGGTCGGCAGCCCGCGGGTCGCCCCGACGGGGTCAACGGGTGGCGCTGTCGCGCCGGGCGGCGGGGTCCTGCGCGACGACGGGTCCCGCGGATGCCGACGGCGCCGACGCCGGCGCGAAGGCGGTCAGCACCGCCATGACCACGCACGCCCCGCAGCCGGCCAGCGCGATCACCCCGTAGCCGCTGCTGCCGGGGTAGGTGGCGCCGGCGGGGGTGGTCGCCTGGAGCAGCGTCGCGCTCAGCGCGCTGCCGACGGAGAACCCGGTGTAGCGCAGCACCTGGTTCAGGCTCATGGCGCTGCCGGTCTCGCCCGGCGGCACGGCGGCCACGATCAGCCCGGGCAGCGCCGCGAAGATGCAGCCCACGCCGAGGCCGGCCACGGCCGTCCCGACGAACAGCTGCCACAGTTCACCGCGCTCGAAGCCGAACAGCAGCAGCCCGAGGCCCAGCACCACCGCGCCCAGCGGCAGCACCGCCCGCGGACCGGCCAACCGGTCCAGCCGCCTGGCCACCTGGCTGGCCAGCACGCTGGACACCGAGAACGGCAGCAGCACCAGGCCGGCCACCGCGATCGAGGCGCCGAACCCGTAGCCGGTCGACTCCGGCGTCTGGGCCAGTCGCGGCGCCGAGGACAGCAGCAGGTAGTTGGCGAACCCGGCCAGCAGCGCCCCGGCGTGGGCGGTGGCCGCACCCCGGCCGCGGGCCAGGCGCAGGTCGACCAGCGGCGCGGGCGCCCGCAGCTGCCAGACCACCCACGCGCCCAGCGCCAGGACGGCGACGACCGCCAGTGCGGCGATCGCCGGCGACGTCCAGCCCCAGCTCTCGCCCTCACCCAGCGCCAGCAGCCCGGTGGCCAGGCCCAGGCCGAGCAGCAGCGCGCCGGCCACGTCCAGCCGCCGCGGCGGGACGTCGGAGGACGGCGGGTAGACGACGGCCGCGGCGGCGAGCGCCCCCGCGCTGGCCAGGGCCCCGAACCAGAAGGCGGCGTGGACCCCGCCGAGCTCGGCGATGAACCCGGTCAGTGGGTAGCCCAGTCCGACCCCGGCGGCCACGGTGACCGACAGCGCAGCGACGGCGGAGCGCGATCTCTCCCCGTGCAGGACGGTGCGCGCTGTGGCGATGGTCAGCGGGGTGAGCCCCAGCCCCAGGCCCTGCAGGGCCCGCCCGGCGACCAGCCAGCCCAGGCCCAGCGGCAGCGCGGCCAGCACGCTGCCCAGCAGCACCACGGCCAGGATGGTCAGGACGACGGTGCGCCGCCGCGGCCCGTCCCCGAGCCGGCCGATCACCGGGGTGGCCACGGCCCCGACGAGGAGGGTGACGGTCAACGACCACTGCGCGCTGGTGATGGAGACGTGGTTGGCCTCGGCGATGGCCGGGATCAGCGGCGCGCCCAGGCTGCTGACGACGGCCACGAGCATCCCGAGGTAGAGCAGCACGGGCACCAGTCCCCGTCGTGCCGTGCCGCTGCCGGTCCCCGTGCGTCCCACCCCCGCCGTCACGGCCGCCGACGCTAGTCGTCCTGCGACCCGGCTCCGGTCCTCCGTTTCCGCCCAGTGGACGACGCCCCGGTCGGCACCGTCGGCCGGCGTGGGTAGCGTCCTGAAGGGCTCCGTCCCCCGGGGTCTCCGAGGAGGGGCGATGCCGGACTGGGTGCAGGACGCGGTGTGGTGGCACGTCTACCCGCTGGGGTTCGTGGGCGCGGAGCGCGAGGCGACCGGCGACGGCGTCGTCCACCACCGGCTCGGTCAACTCACCGGCTGGCTCGACTACGCCGTCGAGCTCGGTGCCTCCGGGCTCGCGCTGGGCCCGGTCTTCGACTCCGGTACGCACGGCTACGACACCGTCGACCACCTGCGCATCGACCCGCGGCTCGGCGACGACGCCGACTTCGACACCCTCGTGGCCGCGGCGCACCAGCGCGGCCTGCGGGTGCTGCTGGACGGCGTCTTCAACCACGTCGGCCGCGACCACCCCGCGTTCCGTGCCGTCCTCGAGCAGGGTCCCGCGGCGCCGACGGCGACCTTGTTCCGGCTGGACTGGCCCGGCGGGTGGCGCCCGGGCGCCGAGCCCCGCTACGACACGTTCGAAGGTCACGGGCAGCTGGTCGCCCTCGACCACGGGGCGCCCGCCGTCGCCGATCTGGTCACCAGGGTGATGACGCACTGGCTGGACCGCGGCGCCGACGGCTGGCGGCTGGACGCGGCCTACGCCGTCCCCCCGTCCTTCTGGGCCACGGTGCTGCCGCAGGTGCGGGCCGCCCACCCCGACGCCTACGTGGTCGGCGAGGTCATCCACGGCGACTACGCGGGGGTGGTGCGCGACTCGGGCATGGACGCGGTCACCCAGTACGAGCTGTGGAAGGCGATCTGGAGCTCGCTCAACGACGGCAACCTGCACGAGCTGTCCCACGCCCTGGGCCGGCACGACGAGTTCCTCGAGACGTTCGCGCCGCTGACCTTCGTCGGCAACCACGACGTGACCCGGCTGGCCAGCCGGTTGACCGACGAGCGCCACCTGCCGCATGCGCTCGCGGTGCTGTTCACCGTGGGCGGCACCCCGTCGGTCTACGCCGGCGACGAGCAGGCTTTCCGCGGGCTCAAGGAGGACCGGGCCGGCGGGGACGACGCCGTCCGGCCGCCGTTCCCGGCCGGCCCGGACGGGCTGGCCCCCTTCGGCTGGCCGACGTACCGGGTGCACCAGGAGCTGATCGGCCTGCGACGGCGGAACCGCTGGCTGCACCGGGCGCGGACGACGGCGCTGCACCTGGCCAACCGGCAGCTCACCTACGCCAGCAGCGCGGGGGCCGAGCGGCTGCTCGTAGCGCTCAACCTGGACGATGCCGTCGTCGAGCAGCCCGCCCCGCACGCCCGCGAGGTGCTGGCCGGCGGGGGAGCGCTGCGCCGTCCGGGCACCCGCGGGACCACGGTGCAGCTGCCCGCGCACGGCTGGGCGGTGCTGGGCGTCTGAGGCCGGCGGGCGACCGGTGAGCGACCTCACCACCCCGGGTGGAAGCGGGAGCGGCGCTGTGGTGTCGTCTGTAGCCGTGACCACGGCGAACGAGCCCACCGGACGGACCCCGAGGCGCGCCTACGTCGTCTGGGCTGTGGGGCTGCTCGCCTACGTGGTGGCGATCTTCCACCGCGGGTCGCTGGGTGTGGCCGGCGTGCAGGCGCAGGAGCGCTTCCACGCCGGCGCCTCGGCGATCTCGCTGTTCCTGGTCCTGCAGCTGGCGGTCTACGCCGCGCTACAGGTCCCCGTCGGCGTCGCGCTGGACCGCTTCGGCTCGCGGGTCATGATCGTGGCCGGCGCGCTGACCATGGCCGTCGGGCAGGCGGTGCTGGCGCTGGCCACGGATGTGCCGACCGCGGTCGCGGCCCGGGTGCTGGTCGGCGCCGGGGACGCGATGACCTTCATCAGCGTGCTGCGCGTGGTCCAGGTCTGGTTCCCCGGGCGCGCCGTCCCGCTGATGACCCAGCTCACCGGAATCCTGGGGCAGGTCGGCCAGATCATGGCGGCCTACCCGCTGGTCGCGCTGCTGCGGGACACCTCGTGGACGGCCACCTTCCTCGGGGCCGCGGCGGTCGGGGTGCTCGTCGCGGTCCTGGTGCTGGTCGCGCTGACCGACGCCCCGTCCGGCACGCCCGTGACCGCCCCGGCCGGAATGGCCGCGGTGCGGGCCAACCTGGTCGCCACCTGGCGCGAGCCGGGCACCCGGATCGGGCTCTACACCCACCTGGTCACCCAGTTCTCCGGCACCGTCTTCGCCCTGCTGTGGGGCTATCCGTTCCTCACCCTCGGCGAGGGGCTGAGCCCGGGGACGGCGGCCGGCCTGCTCACCCTGCTGGTGCTCGTCGGCATGGGTTTCGGCCCGCTGCTGGGCAGGCTCGTGGGCCGCTGGCCGCTGCGCCGTTCGAACCTGGTGTTCGGCATCCTCGGGGTCACCGCGACCGTGTGGACCGTCGTCCTGCTCCTGCCCCACCGAGCGCCGCTGTGGCTGCTGGTCGTCCTGGTGCTGGTGCTGGGCACCAACGGGCCGGGCTCGATGATCGGCTTCGACTACGCCCGCACCGAGAACCCGGTCGAGCGCTCGGGCAGCGCCAGCGGTGTGGTCAACGTCGGGGGCTTCGTCGCCTCGCTGTGCACGATCCTGGCCATCGGCGCGGTGCTCGACGCGCTCACACCAGGTGGCTCCACCACCTACGACCTCGGCTCGTTCCGGGCGGCATTCTCCGTGCAGTACGTGTTCTGGGCGATCGGCCTGGTCGGCGTGCTGCGCCATCGCAAGGAGCTGCGCGCCCGCTTGGCGCGCGACGGCATCCTGCTCGTGCCGCTGCACGTCGCGATGGGCGCCCGGCTGCGCGGCGGGTCCGCCTACGACCGCTCGACGGGCCCGACCGGCCCGACGGGTCCGACCGGCCCGACGGTCGGCTGAGCCGCCCGCCGGGCGAGGACGACGGCGTACTCGTAGCGCCGGCCGTCGCGCTCCACCGGGAGCAGCACCTGCTCGGCGTCCGCCGTGCCGGGCAGCCCGGCGAGGCCGGCCAGCAGCTCGGGCGCCGGGGCGCTGGACCAGATGGCCAGCACCCCTCCCGGCCGCAGCGCCGCCAGCGCGGTCCCCAGCCCGGCGGCGCGGTAGAGCGCCGCGTTGGACTCGTGCACCAGGAAGCCCGGTCCGTTGTCGACGTCCAGGAGGACGGCGTCCCACCGCCCCGCGCCCGACGCCAGGGCGGCGGCGACGTCCCCGACCCGCAGTCGCAGCCGCCGGTCGGACACCCCCTCCAGGCTGGGCAGCAGGCCCCGGGCGGCCCACGCGACCAGTGCCGGGTGCAGCTCGACCACGTCGACCCCGGCCACCCGCGGGTCGGCCAGCGCGGTGGCCGCGGTCCAGCCCAGCCCCAGGCCGCCGACCAGTATCTGCAGCCGGTCACCGGCGCAGCGGCCCAGCGCCTCGGTGGCCAGCAGCCGCTCGGTGGAGGTGTCGACGTCGTCCATGGCGAAGACGCCGTCGACGACGAGCTCCAGGTGCTGCGCGCCGTCGGTGCTGCTGCGCCGGCGCAGCAGCACCTCGCCGTGCGCCCCGGCGGCCCGGCCCAGTTCCTCGAGCGGTCCCGGCTCTGCGTTCACGCCCGTGAGTCTGGGGCACCGCCGGCGACGGATGGCGTCCGGCTCCCGGTGGCGCGCTCGTCGTGGTCAGCCCCGGGTGGCCCGGAAGCGCAGCGACTGGCCGGGCCGCAGCTGGGCGCAGCGGTCGACGGAGTCGTCGACGACGTAGCCGATCACCGGGTAGCCGCCGGTCACCGGGTGGTCGGCGAGGAACAGCACGGGGGTGCCCGAGGGCGGCACCTGCAGCGCGCCGCGGACCATCCCCTCGCTGGGCAGTTCGCCGGGGCGCACCCGTTCCAGCGCCGGCCCCTCCAGCCGTAGGCCGATCCGGTTGCTCTCACTGGTGACCGTGTAGACGGCGCCGGTGAGCGTCGACCAGGCATCGACGGTGAACCAGTCCGCGCGCGGACCGACCAGCACCGGCACGGTCAGCTCGCCGGCCGGCGGGTCGGCGACCGGGGCCACGTCGACCCCGGGCATCGGCAGTGCGGTGGCGCCGACCGGCAGCACGTCACCGACCGCGACCACGGCGGGGCCCAGGCCGGCCAGCAGGTCGGTGGAGCGGGAGCCGAGCACCGGCGGGACGGCGATGCCCCCACGGACGGCGAGATAGGTCCGCAACCCCTGCCCGGGGAGCCCGAGCCGCAACTCCGTGCCGGCCGCCAGCCGGACCGGGGCGTTGTGCGCCGGACTGCCGGGACACCGTGCGCCGGTGGTGACGACCAGCAGGTCGGCGTCGGACCGCACCGCCAGGCCCCCCAGGGTCACCTCGAGCACCGCTGCCCCGGCCGGGTTGCCGACCAGGCGGTTGGCCAGCGCGGCGGCGGCCCGGTCGGCGGCACCGGAGCGGCCGATGCCCAGCGCGGCCTGCCCGATGCGGCCGCCGTCCTGGACGGTGGTGAGCGGCCCGCAGGCCAGCACGGTGAGGGACCGGCTCACCGGCCGCCCACCTCGACGAAGCGGACCCGGGTGCCCGGGCTCAGCAGCGCGGGCGGGTCCCGGTCGACGTCGAAGACCGCGACGTCGGTGCGGCCGATGAGCTGCCAGCCACCGGGGGACTCCCGCGGGTAGACCCCGCTGAACTCACCGGCCAGTGCCACCGAGCCCGGCGGCACCCGGGTGCGCGGGGTGGCCCGCCGCGGCACCTCCCAGCCGCCGCCGGGCTGGGTGAGATAGCCGAAGCCGGGTGCGAAGCCGCAGAAGGCCACGGTCCACTCGCGCGCGGTGTGCCGCTCCACCAGCTCTCCGGGGCTCAGGTCGAGCAGCCCGGCCAGCTCGGCGAGGTCCGCCCCGTCGTAGTGCACCGGTAGCTCCACCGCTTCCCCTTCGTCGCGGGCACCCGGCCGTGGCGCCGTCGTCCGTAGGGCTGCGGCGACCGCGTCGAGCGTGGTGACCGCAGGGTCGGTCATCACCAGCACGGTGCGGGCGGCCGGTACGAGGTCCACCACACCGGCCGGCGGGCGGTCGGCCAGCGCCGCGTACAGCGCCAGGACGGCGTCGAGGTCGTCCAGCTCGACCAGCAGCGCCGTGCTGCCGCTCGGGAGCAGCCGCATCAGGGCGCGAACGGCGCGAGCGTCACCCCGGCCGCGGTCAGCGCCTCGCGGACCTGGCGGGCGATGTCCACCGCCCCCGGGGTGTCGCCGTGCACGCAGATCGACTCCGGGGCCAGCACCAGCGGGCCCCCGTCGACGTCGGAGACCGGCTCCCCGGCGGCCATCGCGACGCAGCGGCGGGCGATCTCGGCCGGGTCGTGCAGCACCGCGCCGGGCAGCCGCCGCGAGACCAGGGCGCCCTCGGGGGTGTAGGCCCGGTCGGCGAACGCCTCGGCGACGGTGGTCAGCCCGGCCTCCGCCGCCTGCCGCAGGAACGCCGAGCCGGGCAGGCCGAGCACCCGGAGGGTCGGGTCGTAGTCGACGACCGCCGAGACGACCGCGGCGGCCTGCTCCTCATGGTGGACGATCGCGTTGTAGAGCGCCCCGTGCGGCTTGACGTAGCGGACCCGGGTCCCGGCGACCCGGGCGAGGGCCGCCAGGGCGCCGACCTGGTAGATGACGTCGGCGGCGAGCTCACCCGGGTCCATGTCGATGAACCGCCGCCCGAACCCGGCGAGGTCCCGGTAGGACACCTGGGCGCCGACCGCGACACCCCTCGCCGCGGCCCGCTCGCACACCCGCCGCATGATCGCCCCGTCGCCGGCGTGGAATCCGCAGGCGACGTTGGCACTGGTCACCACGCCCAGCAGCGCGTCGTCGTCCCCGAGCGTCCACTGCCCGAAGCCCTCGCCGAGGTCGGAGTTGAGGTCCATGTCGGCCGTCCTCCTCATTCGAAGATCGTCGGCAGGGTCGAGAGCGACTCGTACCCCGCGTAGGCGGTGAAAGCCCACGCAAGGATGCCGAACGCCAGCAGCGGCCTCGGGTACCGGTAGCCGGCCAGCAGATCGCCGCGGCGCCCGGCGACCCAGAGCACGATCGCCAGGCCGAAGGGCAGGATCAGCCCGTTGAAGGCGCCGGCGAAGACCAGCAGTGAGCCCGGCGTCGTGCCGACGACGAGGTAGAACAGCGTCGCGATGGTGATGAAGGTGGCGATCGACAGGTTGAAGTTCCGGTCGACCGGCCTGACCAGTGTCCGCATGAACGAGGCCGAGGTGAACGACGCGCCGATGGTGCTCGTCATGCCCGCCGTCCAGAACGTCAGACCGAACAGCCGCAGACCCACCTCTCCGGCGGCGGACCGGAAGGCGGAGCCGGCCGGGTCGGTCTGGGACAGCGCGACCCCGCCGGCGACGACGCCCAGGACGCCGAGGAACAGCAGGATCCGCAACGCCCCGGTGACCAGGATGCCGTTGACCGATCCCCGGGTGATCGCCTTGAGGTTGCCCGGTCCGACGATGCCCGACTCGACCATGCGGTGGATGCCGGCATAGGTGATGTAACCGCCGACGGTGCCGCCGATGAGGGTGAGCACCGGGAGGAAGTCCAGGCCCCGGGGGGCGAACGTGCGGACTATTGCCTCGCCGACCGGCGGGGTGGTCTTGACGGCGACGAACGCGATCAGCCCGATCTTGACCGCGCCCAGGGCGATCACCGCCTTGTCGACGGTGCCCTCCAGACCCCTGTAGCTGAAGATGACGATCGCCAGAACGGCGCTGAGGGTCGCCCCGATCCGAGGGTCGAGGCCCAGCAGGTTGTGCAGCCCGAGACCGGCACCGGCGATGTTGCCGATGCTGAACACCAGGCCGCCGGCGACGATCAGCACGCTGAGCACGTAGCCCGCGCGCGGGATCACGGCGTTGGCCAGGTCCTGGGCCCGCAGGCCGCTGATCCCGATGACCCGCCACACGTTCAGCTGGATGGCGACGTCGATGACGATGCTGGCCACGATCGCCGCGGCGAACGAGGCCCCGTAGGTGTTGGTGAAGGTGGCGGTCTGGGTGATGAACCCCGGACCGGCGGCGGACATCGCCA
>JAOPWG010000185.1 GCA_025965775.1 Modestobacter sp.
CCGGTCACCGGTGCCCGGGGCCGCCGCCGGCTGAGCGTGTGCGCCGCCGCCCGGGTGCTCACGGCCGCCGGCGTGCGGGTCCGGGTCGTCCCCTCCCCCGTCCCGTGGCCGCGCACCGGGGTGGGCCACGGCCCCGGGCACCTCGTCGTGGCGGACTCGATCTCCTGGGTCGACGACCTCGCGCTGCGCACCGTCGTCCCCGGGCTGCCGGTGGCCCGCTCGTCGGCGACGGAGACCCGCGTCGGCGGGCTGCTGCGCGCGGGGCACACCGTCACGGTCGGTTCGGCGGGGACGGCGCTGCTGCAGGCCGCCGTGGACGCCGGGGCCGTGGTCTGCCCGGTCGCTGTCCGGTACCGGGTGGACGGCGAAGCCGGCAGCGCGATCGCCGCGTCCCTCGCCGGTGCGCCGTCGTGGCGCAGCCAGGCCCGGGTCGTCGCCACCCACGGGCTCGTCGTCGAGGTGCACCTGCTGCCCGCGATCGACCCGGCCGGCGCCGCCCGTGCACCGGTGCGCCCGGCCCCCGTGCGCCGGCGGGTCCCCGTCCGCGCCGCCTGACCGCATCCGCCGATCACCGGCTCAGGAGCCGCACAGAACGGCCACGGCTCGGGAACACGGCTCGGGAACACGGCTCGGGAAGACGCAGGCCGTCGTCCGGGAGCAGGATCGGACCTGACAGCGCTGTCGACCCGCTCCCCCGGAGAACCCGTGAGCCAGCCCGTGCGCGGCCGTTCCCCCATCGGCACCGATTCCCCCGTCGTGGATCTGAGCAGGTGGCGGCTGAACGCGCTGCCCGACGCCAACTCCGACGAGGACTGGGACGACGACCGCGAGCTCTTCGACCCTGCCGGCCACCGGGTCGACACCTGGCGGGAGGGCTACCCGTACAGCGAGCGGATGGAGCGCCGAGAGTACGAGATCGAGAAGCGCCGGCTGCAGATCGAGCTGCTCAAGCTGCAGGGCTGGGTGAAGGACACCGGGCAGAAGCTCGTCCTGGTGTTCGAGGGCCGCGACGCCGCCGGGAAGGGCGGCACGATCAAGCGCTTCACCGAGCACCTCAACCCGCGGGGCGCTCGGGTCGTCGCCCTGGACAAGCCCTCCGAGCGGGAGCGGGCCCAGTGGTACTTCCAGCGGTACGTGCAGCACCTGCCGGCCGCCGGGGAGATCGTCATGTTCGACCGGTCCTGGTACAACCGGGCCGGCGTCGAGCGGGTGATGGGGTACGCCACCGCCGAGGAGTACCTGCTGTTCATGCGCCAGGCGCCGGAGTTCGAGCGGATGCTGGTCGACGGCGGCATCCACCTGGTCAAGCTCTGGTTCTCGGTGACCCGGGGCGAGCAGCGCAGCCGGTTCATCGTCCGGCAGATCGACCCGGTGCGGCAGTGGAAGCTCTCCCCCACCGACCTGGCCTCGCTGGACAAGTGGGACGCCTACACCGAGGCCAAGGAGGCGATGTTCCTGCACACCGACACCGGCCACGCGCCGTGGACGGTGATCAAGAGCAACGACAAGAAGCGCGCCCGCCTGGAGGCGATGCGGCACGTGCTGGCCCGCTTCGGGTACACCGGAAAGGACGGCGACGCCGTCGGCACGCCGGACCCGCTGATCGTGGGCTCGGCCGCCGACGTGCTGGAGGAGGAGGCCGGCGCCCCGGTGATGCCGCGCCCCGGCGACCGGCTGCCCGCGGGCGAGGCGATCGGCTGAGCCCCCGCTGCGCTCCGCGTGTCGTGCCCCGGGAGAGCCGCCGATGACGCCGAGCATGGACCGGTGCCTCCCCGTTCGCCGTACGACAACCTCGTCCACCCCCGCACCCAGAAGAAGCCGAGCCCTCAGGTCGAGGCCGAGCACGACCTGGTCGTCGAGGACCCCAGCACCGGCTTCGTCGGCGCCGTGGTTCGCTGCGAGAAGGACGTCGTCCACCTCGAGGACCGCTTCGGCAAGGTCCGCGGCTACCCGCTGGGCCCCGGCTTCTGGGTCGACGGCCGGCCGGTCGTCCTGGTGCGCCCGAAGCAGGCCGGGCCCTCCGGTCCGCTGCGCAGCGCCTCCGGCTCCACCTACGTCGACAACGCCCGCGCCCGGGTCGCCCGCGCCGGGCGCATCTACGTCGAGGGCAAGCACGACGCCGAGCTGGTCGAGAAGGTCTGGGGACACGATCTGCGGATCGAGGGCGTCGTCGTCGAGCCGCTGCACGGTGTCGACGACCTGCCCGGGATCGTCAAGGAGTTCCGGCCCGCCGCCGGACGGCGCCTCGGTGTGCTCGTCGACCACCTGGTGACCGGCTCCAAGGAGACCCGGATCGCCAACCAGGTCACCGGCGCCCACGCGCTGGTCGTCGGCCACCCCTTCATCGACATCTGGCAGGCGGTCAAGCCGTCGGTGGTGGGCATCAAGGCCTGGCCGGTGGTGCCCAAGGGGCAGCCCTGGAAGGAGGGCGTCTGCGCCGCGCTCGGCTGGGAGGACGACACCGGCTACGTCTGGGCGCAGCGCATCCTGGCCCGGGTGAAGACCTGGACCGACCTGGAGCCGACGCTGATCGGCCGGGTCGAGGAGCTCATCGACTTCGTCACCGAGACACCGTGACGCTCTGACACCGTGACGCTCCCGCGTCACACCGCGGCCAGGTGCCGCCCCGAGTGGCGTCGAGCCCCCGCGCTGTTCAGCCCGGGATGTAGTTGAACGTGTCCGGGTCCGGCCCGGTGCGCTCGTTGCGGTCCAGTCCGGTGATGTCCCGCATGTCGTCCTCGCTGAGCTCGAAGTCGAAGAGGGCGAAGTTCTCCTCGACGCGGCTGCGGGTGACCGACTTGGGGAACACGATGTCGCCGCGCTGAACGTGCCAGCGCAACGTCACCTGGGCCGGGGTGCGGCCCACCCGCTCGGCCACCCGGACGATCGCCGGGTCGTCGAGCACCTTGCCCTGGGCGATCGGCGACCAGGCCTCGGTGGCGATCTCGTGCTCGGCATCGAAGGCCCGCAGGTCGTCCTGGGCCAGGTAGGGGTGCATCTCCACCTGGTTGACCGCCGGGCGCACCTCCGTCTCACCGAAGAGCCGGCGCAGGTGGTGCTCCTTGAAGTTGGAGACCCCCACGGCCCGGGCACGGCCGGAGCGGTAGATCTCCTCCATCGCCGTCCAGGTCTCGACATAGTCGACGTCGATGCCCGGCAGCGGCCAGTGGACGAGGAACAGGTCCAGGTAATCGAAGCCCAGGTCGACCAGGCTCTGGTCGAAGGCCCGCAGCGCGGCGTCGCGGGCGTGGAAGCCGTTGTTCAGCTTCGAGGTCACGAAGACCTCGCCGCGGTCGATGCCCGAGTCGCGGACGGCCTGGCCGACCTCCGTCTCGTTGCCGTACATCTCGGCGGTGTCGATGTGTCGGTAGCCGACCTCGAGGGCGTCGAGCGTGGCCTTCCGGGTGTCCTCGGGCTTGATCTGGAAGACGCCGAACCCCAGCTGCGGGATCTCGACACCGTTGTTCAGGGTGATCATCGGCACGGTGGCCATGGGGGTCCTCCTCCTGTCGAGCGGTCTGCCGGAGGGCGCGCGTCGCACGAGGGGCGCACCCGCTCCGACCACGCCCTACCCGGGCCCCGGACGGCCCAACCCGCGAGGGTCAGCCGCTCAGCCGGCCGAGCGCTGCCCGCTGCCGACCGGGTCGACAGCGGCCGGACGGCGCAGCAGCCCGGCGCCGGCGACCGCCAGCAGCGCGGCCAGCGCGGCGGCCGATGCGGGGACGGCGAAGGCGGCCTCGACCCCCCAGCCGTCGACGGCCGCACCGGCCAGCGCGGCGCCGGCGGTGACACCCAGGGCAAGCCCGGTCGAGGTCCAGGTCAGGCCCTCGTTGAGCGCGCTGCGGTCGATCCTCGACTCCACCAGCGACATGCCCGCGACCAGCAGCGGCGCGATCGCCAGCCCGGCCAGGAACGCCGCCGGCACCAGCCAGGCCAGCGACCCCACGGCCAGCAGCACCTGGGCGGCGACGCCGAACAGCACGGCGCAGGCCAGGAAGCGGGCGACCAGGGTGCCGGGCAGCCGCAACACCCCGTAGCCCAGGCCGGCGACCAGGCTGCCGGCGGCGTAGACGGCCAGCGCGACCCCGGCGACGGCCGGCTGCCCCTCGGCGTCGGCGAACCCGACGACGACGACGTCCATCGCGCCGAAGACCACCCCGACCGCCAGATACGTCACCGCCACGACGACCAGCGCGGGGCTGAGCACCGCCGTCCGGTTGCGGCGCTGCCCGGCCGGGACCACGGCCACCGGCGGCGCCGTCGACTGCTGACGGGACAGGGCCAGGCCCCCGGCGACGCCCACGACCAGGCCGGCGAGGAAGCCGGCCGGCGGGCTGACCAGCGCGGCCAGGAAGGTCACCAACGGCGGGCCGACGACGAAGACCACCTCGTCGACCACCGACTCGAAGGCGAACGCCGTCTGCCGCTGCTGCTGGTCGGGCAGGACGTGCGCCCAGCGGGAGCGGACGGCCGAGCCGATGTTGGCGCCGCTGGCCCCCGACAGCGCGGCCAGGGCGAACCAGCTCCAGCGCGGGGCATCAGCCACGACCACGGCGACGAAGGCCAGCCCCAGCACCAGGTAGGCGACGCTGGTCAGCCGCAGCACCAGCCCCTGGCCGCGGCGGTCCATCATCCGCGCCCACTGTGGGCTGCCCAGGGCGAAGGACAGCGCGAGGGTGCCGGAGACGGCGCCGGCCAGCGCGTAGCTGCCGGTCTCCCCGGCCACCAGGAGCACCGAGCCGAGGCCGACCGTGGCCATCGGCAGCCGGGCCAGCCAGCCGGTGAGGGAGAAGGCCCGCGCGCCGGGGACGGCGA
>JAOPWG010000188.1 GCA_025965775.1 Modestobacter sp.
AACATCCTCGAGCCGATCCCGCTGATGGACCGGCACGGCGCCGACGCCGTCCGCTGGTTCATGCTGGCCGGCGGCTCGCCGTGGTCGGCCCGGCGGGTCGGGCACGAGACGCTGTCCGAGGTGGTCCGCAAGATCCTGCTCACCTACTGGAACACCGCCAGCTTCTTCACCCTCTACGCCGAGACCAACGGCTGGGACCCGCGGACCCGGCCGGCCCCCGCCCGCGCGGAGCGGCCGCTGCTGGACCGCTGGGCGCTGGCCGAGCTCGCGTCGGTGACCGCCGGGGTGACCGAAGCCCTGGAGGCGTTCGACACCCAGACGGCCGGGCGGCTGCTCGCGGGCTTCGTGGACGACCTGTCCAACTGGTACGTCCGGCGCAGCCGGCGGCGGTTCTGGGACGGCGACCCGGCGGCGATGGGCACGCTGCACGAGGTGCTCGACGGCCTGACCCGGCTCATGGCGCCCTTCGTCCCCTTCGTCACCGAGCGGGTGTGGAGCGCCGCCGTCCTGCCGGGCTCGGTGGACGCCGTGGACTCGGTGCACCTGGCCAGCTGGCCGACCGTGGACGCCGACGCGCGGGACGACGTGCTGGTCGAGCAGGTGGCTCTGGTCCGCCGGCTGGTCGAGCTCGGCCGGTCGGCCCGCACCCAGGCCAGGGCCCGTACCCGGCAACCGCTGGCCCGGGCGCTGGTCGCCGCGCCGGGGTGGGCGCAGCTGCCGCGGGACCTGGTCGCCGAGGTGGCCGACGAGCTCAACGTCGCCGAGCTCACCGAGCTGTCGGCCGTCGAGGGTGCCCTGGTCGACGTGTCGGTGAAGGTCGACTTCCGCGCCGTCGGCCGCCGGATGGGCAAGCAGGTCCAGGCGGTGGCCGCCGCGGTCGCCGCGGCGGACCCGGTCGAGCTGGTCGCCGCCTACCGCGCCGGGACCGCCACCGTGCCGGTGGACGGCGCCCCGGTCGTCCTCGAGGACGGCGACCTGGTGGTCACCGAGACCCCCCGCGAGGGCTGGACGGTCGCGTCGGGCGCCGGCCTGACCGTGGCACTGGACCTCACGCTCACCCCGGAACTGGAGCGGGCCGGGCTCGTGCGCGAGGTCGTCCGGCTGGTGCAGGACGCCCGCAAGAGCGGTGGCCTGGCCGTCAGCGACCGGATCGCGTTGTGGTGGACCGGCGACGGCGTTCTCGCCCAGGCGCTCACCGAGCACGCCGAGCAGCTGTCGGGTGAGGTGCTCGCCACCACGGTGCACGCCGGGACGGCAGGCTCCGGCGAGGGGATCGAGGGGCCGCTGGGGTCCCGGTTCTGGGTGGCCCGCGCCGGTAGCTGAGCCCGACGCTCAGGCCCCGGCCCGGCGGGACCTCTCCCGCTGGGCCAGGTGCCGGTCGGGGGTGCAGGTCCCGCACGGGGTGAACCCGTCGGTTCGCGCCTCGACCATCGGCATCGAGAACGTGTCCTGGCCGGCCAGGTGCGGACAGCCTGCCAGGTGGTACCGGGGGCGTTCGTCGATGACGAGCACCTCGTCGGTGAGGTCCAGGACGAGAAGCAGGTCGGTCACCTCCACCTCCTCCGCCGGCGGTTCGCCTGCCGGCCCCGCAGGCACCGACGCGTGCGCCGCAGCCGGGGCGGCATGCGCGGCGTGGGCGGGGGGAGGCGGCGCGGCCGGGGCAGGTGTCTCCTCCGCCCGCGGCGCCGGTTCCGCGATCGGGTCCGCCGCGGCCGCCGATCCCGCCGTCCGGTCCACGGGCGCCTGCTCGGCGGCCGGGGCAGCCCGGCGGCGGCGTACCTCCCCCACCACGAGCACGACGGCCGCGAGCGCGCTGGCCGCGAACGAGGACCATTGCAGCGCCGCGGACCCCTCCCCGAGTCCGACGGCGAGCAACCCGACGGCGACGAGCAACAGGACGGCCGCGAGCAAGATCACAACGGCATGCTAGCCGGGCAGGGCCGCCGCAGCCGGGGGTGGACACGACAGAGCCCCGCCGGACCGGATCCGGGCGGGGCTCTGTGCGGTGCTGCGGTGCGCGTGCTCAGGCGCCGACGTGCTGGTTCTGCCGGCTGTTGGACGACGGCTCGGCAGAGCCGCGGCTGTCCAGGTCGCGCAGGTGCGACTCGAGGTAGGACCGCAGGCGGGTGCGGTACTCGCGCTCGAAGGTGCGCAGCTCGTCGACCTTGCGCTCGAGGCCGGCGCGCTTCTCCTCCAGCGACCCCATGGCCTCGGCGTGCTTGCGCTCGGCGTCCTGGGCGAGGGCCGCGGCCTTTGCCCGGGCCTCGCGCTCCATGGTGTCGGCGCGGGTGCGGGAGTCGCTGATCATCGAGTCGGCGCGGGACTTGGCCTCGCTGACCATCTGCTCGCTCTTGGCGCGTGCCTCGGACAGCATCCGCTCGCTGTTGGTCTTGGCGCTGACGACCATCTGGTCGGCCTGCCCCTTGGCCTCGTTGACGTAGCGCTCGGCGGTCTCGGTGGCCAGCGACAACATCCGGGACGCCCGGATGCTGTCGTCCTCGCGCGTGGGGGCGGCCGGCGGCGGGGGCGGTGCGGCGACCGTCATCGGCGAGGACTCGACCGGGCGCTCGTCGGTGCGGGGACCGCTGCTGCCGGAGGCGCGCAGGTCGTTGTTCTCCTCGATGAGCCGGGCGAGCTCGGCCTCCACGACGTCGAGGAAGGCATCGACCTCGTCCTCGTCGTAGCCGCGCTTGCCGATCGGCGGCTTCTTGAAGACGACGTTGTGCACGTCGGCGGGCGTCAGTGGCATGGGGCTCACCTCAGGTCGGACGAGTGGAACGGGGG
>JAOPWG010000206.1 GCA_025965775.1 Modestobacter sp.
AGTGGATCCCGGTGCGCCGGTCGTGGCGGCTCAACGAGCGGCACTACGGGGCGCTGCAGGGCATGGACAAGGCCGCGACCCTCGCCCGGTACGGCGAGGAGCAGTTCATGACCTGGCGCCGCAGCTATGCCACGCCGCCGCCGATCGAGCGGGGAAGCGAGTACAGCCAGGACGACGACCCGCGCTACGCGTTCCTGCCCCCCGAGGCCCGCCCGGACACCGAGTGCCTGGCCGACGTCGTCGTCCGGATGTTGCCCTACTGGTACGACGCGATCGTGCCGGACCTGCGCAGTGGCGGGACCGTGCTGGTGGCCGCGCACGGCAACAGCCTGCGGGCGCTGGTCAAGCACCTGGACGGCATGGGGGACGAGGAGGTCGTGGGCCTGAACATCCCCACCGGCGTCCCGCTGCGCTACGACCTGGACGCCTACCTGCGCCCCACGACCCCCGGCGGCCAGTACCTCGACCCCGATGCTGCGGCCGCGGCCATCGAGGCGGTCAAGAACCAGGGCAAGAAGTAGTCCCCCGAGGGGGCCCGGAAGGGCTCTCGGCCGGTTTCTCGGTGCATCCCTGTCGCCGACCCCCCGGCCCCGGGAGCAGAGCGCACGACAGCGCGAACAGCGGCACGGTGACGACGCGGTGCCCGGCGCCGCGGACCACCGCGCCCGGCGTCCGCGCCGGCTGAACAGCACGCCGGCCGCGGCACCACGCGGGGCGGTCGCCGGACGACAGCGCCCCCGGTCCGTGGGGACCGGGGGCGCGCTTTCTGGGTGTACCGGTGTCCCGTGGACCCACACGACGAGCAACAGGGGCTCCCCGAGGGACTACGGGCAGCGGCTCAGCGTTGCCGGGCGCGGCACCTGGCCGCGGTGTCGTCCGTCAGGACGACGGTGTGCACCGCTCAGCCGGCGTCCGCGGCCGCCGGGAGCGGCCGTTCCCCGGTCACGAGGTAGACCACCCGCCGGGCGACGCTCACCGCGTGGTCGGCGAACCGCTCGTAGTACCGGCCCAGCAGCGTGATGTCGATGGCTGACTCGATGCCGTGCGGCCAGTCCTCGCTGAGCAGCTCCCGGAACAGCTGGGCGTGCAGCCGGTCCATCATGTCGTCCTCGGTCTCGAGCTCCAGTGCCCCGGCGACGTCCCGCTTGGCGATGATCGCGCCGACCTTGGTCACCAGGCTCTCCGCGACGTAGCCGGCCTCGAGGAAGATCGGGCGGACCTCCTGCGGCACCGCCGGCTCCGGGAAGCGCATCCGCGCCACCTTGGCGATGTGCTTCGCCAGGTCGCCCATCCGCTCCAGGTCACTGACGGTGGCCATCGCCGTGGTGATCGACCTCAGGTCGCTGGCGACCGGCTGCTGGCGGGCGAGCAGGGTGAAACAGCGCTCGTCCACGCTGGCCCGCACCGCGTCGATGTGCTCGTCGCCGGTGATCACGCGGTCGGCCAGCGTCACGTCGGCGTCCAGCAGGGCGGTGGTGGCGGTGCTCATCGCCGAGCCGACGGCGTTGGTCATGTTGACCAGGCAGTCGTTGATGTCGTGCAGTTCCTCGCGGTAGCTCTCCCGCACGGGTTCCTCCATCACTCGCGTCCCGCACCGGCGGGGACGCCGGTCGGGCGCCGGCCCGGCACGTCTGATCCGACCCCCGGCACGGGCGTCGACTACCAGCGTAGGCAGGATCCCAGGGGTAGGAGGCGGCCAGTAGGTGAACGCGCAGGCACCCCGCGGTGAACACTAGCTCCCCGGGGGGTGCGACCGGCCGGAACTGCCGGCCAGCCGCCGGTCGCGATCTAGCATCGGGAACGTGGACCCTGTGGTCGCCGTCGTGGTGGGCCTGGTGCTCGGCCTGCTGCTCTCCGCAGCTGCGCTGGTGACCGGGCTGCGGTGGCGCGCCCGCGGCCGGCCGGGCGGCGCCACCGGCCCCGGCAGGCCCCGCGACGAGCGTGACGACGGCGATGCCGCCCTGAGCCGCCGGCTGCTGGACCTGATGGACCCCGCCGTCGTGCTGCTGGGGCCGGACGAATCGGTGCTGGTGGCCAACCCCTCCGCCCGTGCGCTGGGGATCCTGCGCGGCAACCGCCTCCTGGTGCCACGGTTGCTCGAGGTGGCCCGCAGCGTGCAGGCCAGTGGCAGCCGCCGCGCTGACGTCTCCCTGCCCGGCGACCTGGTCGGCGGCGGCCCCCGGATGGTCGGGGTGCACGGCGTGCGGCTGGTCAGCGGTCCTCCGCTGGGCCCGGGACCGGTCGCGCTGGTGCTGCAGGACGTGACCGAGGCGCGGCGCGTGGAGGCCGTGCGCCGCGACTTCGTGGCCAACGTCGGGCACGAGTTGAAGACCCCGGTCGGGGCGTTGGCCCTGCTGGCCGAGGCGGTCGCCGGCGCGGCCGACGACCCGGAGACGGTGCAGCGCTTCGCCGCGCGGATGAGCCATGAGGCCGCCCGGCTGACGCGGCTGGTGCGTGAGCTGATCGACCTGTCCCGGCTGCAGGGTGCCGAGCCGCTCCCCGAGCTGGTGCCGGTGTCCATCGGCACGGTGGTGGCCGAGGCGGTCGACCGCACGCGGGCGGCGGCCGCCGCCGCCGACATCCACCTGGCCGTCGGTGCCCAGCCCGGCCTGGTGGTGCGCGGCGTGGAGGCGCAGTTGGCGACGGCGCTGACCAACCTGTTGGCCAACGCGGTGGCCTACAGCCCCGGCGGGACGACGATCGCGGTCGGCGCCCGGGCCCGTTCCGGCTTCGCCGAGATCTCGGTGACCGACTCCGGCATCGGCATCCCGCGGCCGGACCGCGCCCGGGTCTTCGAGCGCTTCTACCGGGTCGACCAGTCCCGCGCCAGCAGCACCGGCGGGACCGGTCTGGGCCTGGCCATCGTCAAGCACGTGGCGAGCAATCACGGCGGCTCGGTGTCGGTGTGGAGCGAGGAGGGCCTCGGCTCGACGTTCACCCTGCGCGTCCCGCTGGCGGCCGGCGCCCACGAGCCGGTCGAGGACGGCGGGAACGACCGCCCCCCGGTGCCGCCGCTGACCGAGTTGCGCGCCACCCCCCGCGCCCGGGCGGAAGCGCCGGCTCCGGCAGGCTCCGCTGCGGGAGCACCCGACCACGGCCCGGCCGGGGCTGCGCGAGACGACGGCCCGCCCGGGGCCGCGAGGAGAGGACGGTCATGACCCGAGTGCTCGTGGTGGAGGACGAGGAGTCCTTCTCCGACGCGCTGTCGTACATGCTGCGGCGGGAGGGCTACGAGACCGTGGTCGCCGCCGACGGCGTCGATGCGCTGGCCGAGTTCGACCGGGCCGGCGCCGACATCGTGCTGCTGGACCTCATGCTGCCCGGGCTCTCCGGCACCGAGGTCTGCCGCTCGCTGCGCGCCAGGAGCTCCGTGCCGATCATCATGCTGACCGCCAAGGACACCGAGATCGACAAGGTCGTCGGACTGGAGCTCGGCGCCGATGACTACGTGACCAAGCCCTACTCGGCGCGGGAGCTGGTCGCCCGGATGCGGGCTGTGCTGCGCCGTGGCGCGGAGGGCGAATCGGCGGTGGAGTCCACCCTCGCGGCCGGGCCCGTGCGGCTGGATGTCGACCGGCACGTGGTCGCTGTCGACGGCCACCCGGTGGCGCTGCCGCTGAAGGAGTTCGATCTGCTCGAGTTGCTGTTGCGCAACGCCGGCCGGGTGCTCACCCGGGGGCAGCTCATCGACCGGGTGTGGGGCGCGGACTACGTGGGCGACACCAAGACCCTCGACGTCCACGTCAAGCGGCTGCGCGCCAAGCTCGAGCCGGACCCGGCCAACCCCCGCCACCTGGTCACGGTCCGCGGCCTGGGGTACAAGTTCGAAGCCTGATCGCACCTGCCGGTGAGGGAGCGGAACGGCTGCGCCGTACTGGTCCCGGGGAAAGCGCCTGCGGCCGGCCGGTGAAGCGCATCGCGATTCACCGGCCGCGGCCGGTCTCTTCCTGCAGCTCGTCGATCTTCCGGGAGGCGTCGGCCTTGGTCAGGTCGTCGGCGACCTCCTCGCCGGCCTGCCGGGCCAGCGTCTCCAGGTAGCTGCGCTGGGCGCCCGTGGCCGGCTCTCCACCGGTGACCCAGTCCGACGGGTCCTTCTCCGCCGTGGGGTCGCCGGCCTGGCCGCTGTTGACCGGTGCGTTCGATTCGCTCATGTGTTCGAACCTACGCGGGGACGCCGACCCGCGCAGCCCGAACAGGGGGCTCGATCGTCGCGGGGACGGCCGACGCCCGGTTGCCGGTGACCCGCGCGCGGGCCTCCTCCCAGCGGCGGCCGGTGCGGTAGACGTGCACGCCGCCACAGGGGCATTCCACCGTCAGGGCGACGTGCGTCGGGTGGTTGCCGACCGATCGGATGCGCCGGTCCGCGACCAGCTCGTCGGTCCGGGTCACGGGGCAGGTGATGAGCAACATGGGGCGAGCGTGCTCGGGCCGGAGCGCGCGAACGAGTGGCAGGACTGTCCACTACCGCACGATCTCTGCCAGGGTGGGCACATGACCGGGAACGGACGTCCCCTCGTGGTCAGCGTCATCGTCGCCGACGGCCTCGTGGGCAGCTTCGGGCTGGGCGTCGCCGCCGAGGTGTTCGGCTACGACCGCCGTGCGATGGGCCTGCCGCTGTTCGACTTCGGCCTGGTCGCCTCTGCCCCCGGGGTGGTGCACACCGACACCGGCATCGCGGTCACCGTCGAGCACGGCCTGGAGCGGCTGGCGGTCTCCGACATCGTCCTGGTCACCGCCTGGGAGCGGTTCGACCGCGTCCCGCCGGTCGAGCTGCTCGACTCGCTGCGTGCCGCCCACGCCCGCGGCGCGCTGATCGTCAGCCACTGCACGGGGGCCTTCGTACTGGCCTCGGCCGGCCTGCTCGACGGCAGGCGGGCGTCGACGCACTGGCGCTACGCCGGGGAGCTGGCGGCCCGCTTCCCCCAGGTGGAGGTGGACGCCGCGGTGCTCTACGTGGACAACGGGCAGATCGTGACCGGCGCCGGGACCGCGGCCGGGGTGGACACGATGCTGCACCTGGTCCGCCGGGAGTGGGGGGCCGCGGCCGCCAACGCCCTGGCCCGGGAGATGGTGGTGCCCCCGCACCGCGACGGCGGTCAGGCCCAGTTCATCGACACGCCGGTCGCGCGCTGCGAGGACGACCTGCTGGGCGTCGTCCTGGACTGGGCCCGGGGCCACCTGGCGGAGGAGATCACCGTCGACGCGCTGGCCCGCCGCGCGCTGATGAGTCCGCGCAGCTTCGCCCGCCGGTTCAAGATCACCACCGGGACGACGCCGCACGCCTGGCTGCTCGGTCAGCGGCTGGCGGCCGCCGAGGCGCTGCTGGAGGGCAGCGACGCGCCGGTGGAGGAGATCGCCCGGTTGGTCGGGTTCGGCACGGCGGCGGGGCTGCGCGACCAGTTCACCCGCCGGCGTGGCGTCTCCCCGCGCGCCTACCGGAAGACCTTCCGGGCCTCCGTGGCCGGCCGTCGCCCGGTGCCGGAGGAGGTCTCAGTCGGGGCGCCGACGGTGCAGCTGCACCGGCACTGGCCGGGGGCTGGCCGGGTGGGGGGCGACGAGACCGGCGTCGAGACGGGCCTCGGCCAGCCGGCGTAGCTCGGCATAGGCGGGGGCGCCCAGCAGCGCGGCCAGCTCCGCGGCATAGGTCACCACCAGCGGCTCGGTCGCCACGTGGGCCTCGGGGGAGCCGGTGCACCACCAGTGCAGGTCGTGGCCGCCCGGTCCCCAGCCGCGTCGGTCGAACTCGCCGATGGTGGACACCAGGACCCGGGTGTCGTCCGGGCGGGTCACCCACTCCTGCTCCCGGCGGACCGGCAGCTGCCAGCACACGTCGGGCTTGGTCTCCAGCGGGTGCCGGCCGGTCCGTAGCGCCATCGCGTGCAGGGCGCACCCGGCGCCGGCCGGGTGCCCGGGGCGGTTGAGGAAGACGCACGCGCCGTCCACGACCCGGGTGCGCAGCGCCTGGTCGACCGGCTCGCCGGTGCCCGGGTCGGGTTCGTTGAGGGGGTCCGCCTCGGTCCAGTCCGCCCGCCACCGCGGTGCGAACTGCCAATCGGTGTCGGTGAGTTCGGCCACGGCCGCCCCCACCCGGGCCAGGTCGTCGGCGTCGGTGAAGAAGGCGCCGTGGGTGCAGCACCCGTCGGCAGGCCGCCCCTCGACGACCCCGGCGCAGCCGCGGCCGTAGATGCAGGTCCAGGCCGAGGTGAGCCAGGTCAGGTCGGCGCGCACGAGGTGGTCGGGGTCGGCGGGGTCGGCGAACTCGACCCACTCCCGGGCGAAGTCCAGCGGGACCTCCTCCGGCGGCCCGGACGGCGGCCCGGATCGCGGCGCAGTGCGGAGTTCAGGTGCCACCGGCGCAGCGTAGGCGCCCCAGGCGGCAGACTCTCGGGCATGCGGCTCGGTGTGCTGGACGTCGGATCGAACACCGTCCACCTGCTCGTGGTCGACGCGCACCGTGGTGCGCACCCGACGCCGATGCACGACGACCGGTCGGTGCTGCGCCTGGCCGAGCACGTCGGTGCCGACGGGCGGCTCTCCAAGGCGGGGGAGAAGGCGCTGTTGACCGCCGTCCAGCGGGCCAAGCAGCGGGCCGCCGAGCAGCGCTGCGACGATCTGCTGGCCTTCGTCACCTCCGCGATCCGCGAGGCGGACAACGGCGCGGCCGTGCTGCGCCGGGTCCGCGAGCAGACCGGGGTGGACCTGCAGGTCCTCAGTGGGGAGGACGAGGCGCGGCTGACCTTCCTGGCGGTCCGCCGGTGGTTCGGCTGGAGCGCCGGGCGCCTGCTCGTGCTGGACATCGGCGGTGGGTCGCTGGAGCTGGCCACCGGCATAGACGAGGACCCGGACGTCGCCCTGTCGGTCCCGCTGGGCGCCGGACGGATGACGCGGCGGTTCCTGCCTGCCGCCGGGTCCGGGGGGCGCCCCGACCTCTCTGCGCTGGAGCGACTGGACGAGCACGCCGGCCAGCTGCTCGAGCCGGCCGGGGGCAAGCTGCGGGGCGCCGGGGAACCAGACCTGGTGGCCGCCACCTCGAAGACCTTCCGCACCCTGGCCCGGCTGGCCGGTGCGGCTCCGTCCGCTGCCGGCCTGCGCGTTCCCCGGGAGCTGAGCCGGACCGGGCTCTCCCAGGTGCTCGGCTTCGTGTCCCGGATCGAGTCCTCGGCGCTGGCCGAGCTGCAGGGCGTCTCGCCGCAGCGCGCGCACCAGGTCCCCGCCGGCGCCGTCGTGGCGCAGGCCGCCATGCGCGCGGTGGACGTACCGTCTGTGCGGATCTGCCCATGGGCGCTGCGAGAGGGAGTCATCCTGCGCCGCCTCGACTGGCTGGAAGGGGCGTGATGGCGCAGTCCGGGAAGCCCGGTGACTACAGCGTCCGCTCGCTCGCGGAGATCCTCCAGGAGCACGGCCTGGAGTCCGAGTTCGGCACCCGGCCCGGCCGGCGACGTCGCGAGGACGAGCCGAAGGCCGACTGGCCGGCCCGGCCGGCACCGGAGAACCAGCCCCGCAGCAAGCTGCGCCCCGCGCCGGAACCCTCCCCGGGGACGACGCCGCCGCGGGCGGCGGCTCCGTACGCCGACATCCTGCGGGAGCACGGCCTGGAGTCCGAGTTCGGCACGCGGCCCGGCCGGCGTCGGGAGGACGAGTCCGAGGGCAGTCAGCGGCCGGCGCCGGCGCCGGCGGAGCAGGCCCGCGGCACGCTGCGGCGCCCTGCCGGCCCTCGGGAGGCGGCCGGGCGGGCGAACGCGCCGCGTGCCGTCCCGGCATCGGACCAGGCGGCGCCGACCGCGCCGCCGCGGAACTCACCGGGACGGAAGGTGCCCGCGCGCACGCCGGCCCCCCGGGCCCCCGGGGTGGCGCCGGTG
>JAOPWG010000218.1 GCA_025965775.1 Modestobacter sp.
GCGCGGACCTGGCGACCTCTGCCCAGCAGGTCCAGATCGCCGAGAAGGTGCTCGCCGGGCAAGGCATCGGCGCATGGCCGACCTGCGGGAAGAACCTGACGGGCGGCAGCACCGCGGCCGCCGCCTCGGCACCGGCACCCGCTCCGGCACCGGCACCCGCTGCCCAGCGGCCGAGCGCCGCCCCGGTGGGCGACTACACGGTCAAGCGCGGTGACACGGTGGTGAAGATCGCCGCCGCCCACGGCCAGTCGTGGCGCGGGCTGTACCAGCGCAACGTCGACGTCATCGGTAGCAACCCCAACCTCATCACCCCGGGTCAGGTGCTGGTGACCTCCGGGTCCCAGCGGGTCGCCGCGGCCGCGGCAGCCAGCGCTGTTGCGGCAGCCCCCGCCGCCACGGCCACTGCTGTCGCACACATCTCGAACAGCGCCGGCAACGCGAGGCCGCAGACGCAGGCGGCCGCCAACGCGGTCGTCACCAACGTGCCCGGCGTCAGCGGCATCACCATCGGGGGCACCCGCGCCAGCGCCGTCGACCCGAAGGGTCACCCGTCCGGGCTGGCGCTGGACTACATGGTCGGCGCCAACGCCGCCCTCGGCGACGCCGTCGTCCGGTACCACATCGCCCACTGGAACGAGCTCGGCGCGGAGTACATCATCTGGCAGCAGAAGATCCTCACCTCACCGACCGGTTCCTGGAAGCAGATGGAGGACCGCGGGAGCGCGACGGCCAACCACAGGGACCACGTCCACGTCAACTACCGGGCGGCCTGAGCCACCCAGGATGCGGCCTCCGGCTCAACCCGGCACCGGAGGTCCGACGGGCCGGCCGCCGCTCGCGGTGCGGGCGCGAGCCGAGGCTCATACGGGAGCGACCCCCTACCCACAGACGGGTAGAGGGTCGCTCTCCGTATCGGCCAGCCCGCTGCGGCACTGCCGGTTACCGACACCGCTCCCCCACCGCCCCTGACCGGGCGCACCCGCGCCTCTGACCGCGCCCAGCGGTCCGGTCGACGTGTCAGGCATCGGGGCGCCACCGGCCGAGATGTCGCTGCCCAGCCACGACCTCGACCCACCCTGCAGCTTCCGTGCACGGCCACGCGCGTCTGCGGATGGCGGGTCCTCCCTGATCGGGTCCATCAGGTCACCCCGGACAGCCCTGGTGGGAGAAGCAGGCCCTCGCGGAGCGCACGGACGGCGAGGCTGGTCCGCGAGGGGAGGGAGAGCAGGTACATGCTGCGGTGGATGCAGTCGGCGACGTCCTGCGCGGTCATCTCCAGGGCCGCGGCGATGTGGTCGTCCGGCCACCCCGCCACGACGTACCCGAGGATCTGCAGTTCCCGGCGGGACAGGCCGCGCAGATCCGGAGCCGGGGAGACCAGGACGACGGCTCGCAGGTGATCCCGCCCTTCGCCGCGGCAGTCCAGGACGCTGATCCGCAGGAGTGCCCCGGTCGCCCCGGCGCCCGGCGCGGGGCTGAGGAAGACCGCGTAGGCGTGACCCGCGTCCAGCCGCTCGCCCGCCTCGGCGAGGACGGGCGAGCCGGTGGCGAGCACCAGGTGGGCAGGCAGTCCGGGCAACGGAAGGGCGTTGCCGGCGCGGGTCAGCAGGGCGCCGGCGACGGCGTCGCCGACGAGCCGGGCGGCGCCGCGGATCGTGCGCATCCGGTCGACGGCGTGCGCCATCACCCGGGTGACAGCGCCGATCAGGTCCCGGTCGGCGGGGGTCGGCCGGGACGCGTCCTCGGTGAGCATGGTCAGGTGCCCGACGTGCCGGCCGTCCGGGGTGAACAAGCCGACCCCGATAGAGCCGCCGAAGCCGGCCGGCCACAGGTACTGCGTCCAGCAGATCGTCTCCGCGGCCGGCATGGGCAGGTCGGTGTGCCGGAGCGGCGGGGTGGGCCGGTTCAGACCGATGAGATCCAGTTCGACGTCGCCCTGTCGGCTCTCGCAGTAGGCATGCAGCGCCGCGACCTGTCCGGTGGCGGCCAGGGCTGTGCGGGCCTGTCGCTCCGGGTCCCGCACGGAGATCGATGCCGCCTCGCAGGGCACCGCGCAGCCGAGCACGTCGAGGATCTGCTGGGCGCGTTCACCGATGGTGGCCGGCTCGATGGCGGTCTGCACGACCGCCGCGGTGAGCGCCAGTGTTGCGGCGTTCACCTCAGCCACATCCGCGGCTGTCCCCACGGAGAGCGAGGACCGAACGGCTCCGCTGCCATGCGCCCTCCCCTGCTGCCCGCACCCGCGCCCGGCTACCGCCTCGAGGTGTTCCCAGAGAAGCACGGTTCGCCGCACGCCGACCGCGCACACGGCCGGGTCATGTGCCGGGGGACCCCACCATTCCACCAGTGGGCCCCAGCACCGCGGTTACTGCCACCACGTAGGGCGTCATACAGAACCTGCCCGGCGGCGAACGCCCCGCCCCCGCCATCGTGCAGGCGGTTGCATGCTGGTCGGAAGCCGTGGGCGGACGCAGGAGATCAGTGGGCCGTCATGGGCGCACCCCAGCGCCCACGGAGACGGTGGGAGAGGCGTGCTCGGGCAGCACGCCGATTCCGATGGCCCTGGCCGGCAGCCCCTGCAGCACGGGGTGCCGGTGGAGCAGCCGCACGACCCGTGGGGTGCCGATCGGTCGGTTGCCGGCCAGGATCCGGCTGAGCACCCGCGTCTGGATCTGTCGTTGCACCCACTGGGTCACCACGGTGGGCAGCAGCCGGCGCCGTCGCACCCGGCCGAGGCGCCGAGGAGGCACCACGCCGTCCCGCAACGGACCGGCGAGGAGGCGGGCCGCCGCAGCGGCATCCTGCACGGCCAGGTTGATGCCCACGCCGCCGATCGGCGACATGGCGTGGGCGGCGTCCCCGATGAACAGCAACCCCGGCTGGTGCCATCGGGTCAGCCGGTCCACCCGCACGCTGAGGACCTGGACGTCGTCCCAGCTGCGCAGCGTCTCCAGGAGAGCACCGTCGGGCAGCAGCCGGGCCAGATCGGCGCGGAACGCCCCGAAGCCTGCCCTCTCGAGGGCCGCGTAGCCGCCCTTGGGCACGAGGTAGGCGCACTGCCAGTAGTCGCCGCGGTCGATCCGGACCAGCATGCGTCCCCGTGTGATGCGGCCGGCGGCCCCCAACGAGGGACCCAGCCGGTCGGGAGGCTTGGACAGCCGGAACCAGAGCACATCCATCGGAGCCCCGAACTCACGCAGGCGGAGGCCGGCGTCCACGCGCAGCCCGGAGTTGCGGCCATCGGCTGCCACCGTCAGCTGCGCATGCGCGTCCCTCTCGCCGTCGTCAGGGGTCCGGTACCGGACCCCTGTCACCTGCCCGTCCTCGTGCAGCAGGCCGACCACCTCGGCGTTCATCCGCAGCTGGAAGTTCGGGTAGCGCCGCGCCCGATCGGCCAGGAAGTCGAGCAGGTCCCACTGCGGCACGAACGCGAGGAAGGGGAACGCGCCGGGCAGACGGCCGAAGTCGGCCAGGACATAGGTGCCGTCGTCGGTCGTGACGCCCAGCTGGGCCACCTCCTGGTGCGGCAACCGGAGGAACTCCTCGGCCAGCCCCAGCTCGTCGAGCAGCCGCAGCGTCGAGGGGTGGACGGTGTCCCCCCGGAAGTCCCGCAGGAAGTCCCCGTGCTTCTCCAGCACC
>JAOPWG010000230.1 GCA_025965775.1 Modestobacter sp.
GCAGACCTGCCCGGTCCGCGCGCTGCAGGCGTGGGTCGACGCGGCGGGCATCGGTGGCGACAGCGGGCCGCTCTTCCGCAGCGTCGGGAAAGGCGCCCGATCCCGCATCGGCGAGACCCGGATGGCCAGGTCCTCGGTCCGGCTCATCCTTCGCCGTGCCGCCGAACGGGCCGGCGTCTCGCTGGACGGGCTCAGTCCGCACAGTCTCCGACGGTCATTCGCGACCGAGGGCTACAAGGCCGGCGTCAGCGAGCGGGAACTGGCCCGTACGGGGCGGTGGGCCTCGGTGACCACCATGCGCGGATACGACGCCAGCAGCCGTTGGGCCGATCCGGCGTCCGCTCGCCTCGGTCTCTGAGCGGCCCTACTGCTCGAGGCGTGCCTCGACCCCGCGTGTGACATCGGAGGAGTGAGTGCGCCCGGCTCCGGCCCGGGGACCCGGTGCGGCCGACGACGGCCTGACCCGTGTGCCGGGGACCCGCCCGGCCGCACGCGGAGAATCGCGGTCGTACGGCTCGGCATGTGCCGTTCCGTCCGGCGGCCGGTGTGGAGAAGCTGACCGGATGGCCGGCTAGCTCGCTGTCCCCATGAGCGCGGCGTACTCCCGGCCCAGCTGTGACAGCACGTCGTCGAACTCGCCGGGGGTGACCGCGTCACGGATCGTCGCGAGCACGGCGGCCGCGCCGATCTGGGCGGCCGGCTCGTCGAGGTCGGCCAGTTGGGCGACCCGCCGCGTGAAGTCTCCGGCGCCGAACGACTGCGCCAGCTTCTCCTTCGGAACGGCGAGGTCGTCCTTCAGTTCCTTCGGCATCTGGGCCTGCAGGTCCTCGGCCTCGCCGCCGCTGAGCCGTTCGGCCAGTACCCGCAGGGCGGCGTGGGTGAGCGTCTCCGCGGCCTCACGGGGAAGCCCGGTCCGCTGCCTGACGGACTCGATGACCTCGTCGTACTTCATCGTTCCTCCGTGTATCGCGGACGTTGACGTCGTTCGTCGCGACGGCGGGCTGCCCTTGCCCGGCCTGTCCGCGTCGCGGTCACCGAGGCGACGCGTTCATTCCAGACCGGCCCCCGGCCGGCCGGTATCGGCAGGGCTGCCGATACCGCCGGCACTCCCCACCGTCCGGCTGAAGCGCACGGTCGGGCGCGCCCGCCCGCCTCCACGTCGCGGCGAGCACCCGCGCCGGAGCTGCGCTCCTTCGAGTTCGGTGGGGAACGCCGACTCATACCCACCCTTCATCGTGCTGCCGCGGCTGCGCGCCAGGACAGGCGCCGGTTGGTGCTCCCCGCATCTCCCGACGGCATCACGAGCAGCGGGCGAGCACGTCGGCCCGATCATGCTTAGCTGACGGCCGGTCTTCACCCCAGAAGGGACTGCGATGTCGATCCTCTCCAGCTTCGCCGAGGCGCTGACCACCGGCCGTGTCGAGGTCGTCGACCTCACCGCACCGCTGTCCTCGGAGACGCCGGTCATCCAGTTGCCGCCCCAGTTCGCGCAGACCGCGCGGTTCGAACTGGAGGAGCTGAGCCGGTATGACGACCGCGGCCCGGCCTGGTACTGGAACAACTTCCGCACCGGCGAGCACACGGGGACGCATTTCGACGCGCCGAACCACTGGGTGACCGGCCAGGACGGCGAGGACGTGGCGTCGGTGCCACCGCAGCGCCTGATCGCGCCGGCCGCCGTGCTGGACTTCTCGGCGCAGGCCGCCGAGGACCCCGACTTCCTGCTCGAGGTCGAGCACATCCAGGACTGGGAGGCGACGCACGGCCCCCTGCCGGAGGGCGGCTGGCTTCTCTACCGCACCGGCTGGGATGCCCGGTCGACGTCCCAGCAGGAGTTCGTGAACGCCGACGACACCGGCCCGCATACGCCGGGGCTGTCCCCGGCGTGTGCCAGGTGGCTGGCCGAGAAGTCCACGGTGATCGGGCTGGGCGTGGAGACGGTGGGTACCGACGCCGGCGCGGCGCACTCGTTCGACCCGCCGTTCCCCTGCCACGCGGGCCTCATGGGCAGTGGCAAGTACGGGTTGACCCAGCTGCAGAACCTCGCCCAGCTGCCGCCCACCGGAGCGCTGATCGTCGCGGCGCCGCTGCCGATCGTGTCCGGTTCGGGTTCGCCGTCGCGGGTGCTCGCCCTGGTCGAGCGAGGATGAGCGTCGCGCAGGCGGTCGGGGGCACCCTCGTCCGGTGCGGGATCGACTCCGTCTTCGGGGTCGTGGGCTCGGGCAACTTCGCGGTGACGAATGCGATGGTGGCCGCGGGCGCCCGCTACGTCGCGGCGCGCCACGAGGGCGGAGCTGCCACGATGGCCGACGCCTATGCCCGGATGCGCGGAGGCGTGGCCGCGCTCAGCGTGCACCAGGGCTGCGGGCTCACCAACGCGCTGACCGGGATCACCGAGGCGGCGAAGAGCCGCACGCCGCTGGTGGTCGTGACGGCGGAGGCGACCTCGGCGCGGTCGAACTTCTTCGTCGACCAGCCGGCACTCGCCGAGGCGGTCGGGGCGGTGTCGATGCGGGTCAGCTCGGCCGACGACGCCGTCGAGCAGGCCGCCACGGCGGTCGCCACCGCCCGTGACGAGCGGCGGGTCGTCGTCCTGAACCTGCCGCTGGACGTGCAGGACCTGGAGGCGCCGGCCTCGGTGGCCCCGACGCTGCTCCCTCGGCGCCCGGCGGCGCCCGACCCGGCCGAGGTGGAGCGGCTGGCCGCCGCTCTCCGGCGCGCGGAACGCCCGGTGTTCGTGGCCGGCCGCGGCTCCCGGGCGCCCGGGTGCCGTGCGGCACTGGAGGAACTGGCCGACCGCTGCGGGGCCCTGCTGGCGACATCGGCTGTCGCGAAGGGGCTGTTCCGGGGCAACGCCTGGGACCTCGACGTGTCCGGCGGCTTCGCCTCCCCGCTGGCCGCCGACCTCATCGGCGGGGCGGACCTGATCGTCGGCTGGGGCTGCGCGCTCAACATGTGGACGATGCGCCACGGGCGGCTCATCGCCGACGATGCCGTCGTCGTCCAGGTCGACGTGGAGCGGGCGGCGCTCGGGGCGCAGCGGGACGTCGCCTTCGGAGTCGTGGGCGACGTCCGGGCGGTCGCCGAGGCGGCGGCCGCTCTCGGCGCCGATGCGACCGGGTACCGGACGCCGGAGGTGCGGCGTGCCATCGCTGCGCGGGGGCGCTGGCGGGACGAGCCGTTCGAGGACGACGGGGGAGCGGAGTTCATCGATCCCCGGACGCTGACGATCGCCCTGGACGGCCTCCTGCCGGCCGAACGGGTCGTCGCCGTGGACTCCGGCAACTTCATGGGCTACCCCAGCATGTTCCTCGACGTCCCCGACCAGCTCGGCTTCTGCTTCACCCAGGCGTTCCAGTCGGTGGGGCTGGGCC
>JAOPWG010000251.1 GCA_025965775.1 Modestobacter sp.
GAAGGAGAACGCCGTCCGGGCGCTGGGACTCGCAGGTGCGTAATGCGGGGCTGGGCAGCTGGCCGGAGCGCCGGCTGCGGATCTCCCCGGACCGGGACGCGATCTGGTTCGAGGGGACGACGACGTCCCACCGCGGGTTCGCCCTGCGGGTGCGGCGCACCGCCGGCGCGCTCGCGGCCCTGGGCGTGGGTCGCGGTGACCGGGTGGCCTGGGTCAGCGGCAACCACCCCTCGGCGCTGGAGACGCTCTACGCCTGCGGACAGCTCGGCGCGATCTGGGTGCCGGTGAACGCCCGGCTGACCGCCCCCGAGGCCGAGTACGTGCTCGGCCACTCCGGCGCCTCGGTGGTCGTGCACGGCCGCGACCACGGGACGACGGCCGACGTGTTGCGCGACCGGCTCCCCGGGGTGCGGCACTGGGTGGCCGCCGAGCCCCCGCGGTCGGGGGGCGCGGACTCGCTGACCTACGAGGAGCTGCTGGCCGCCGCGCCCGAGGAGGCGCGCGATGAACCGGTCGGCCTCGAGGACCCCTGCCTGATCATGTACACCTCCGGCACCACCGGCCGGGCCAAGGGCGCGGTCCTCACCCACGGCAACATGACCTGGAACGCCACCAACCAGCTGCTCGGGTTCGACTTCGCCCAGGACGAGCGGACCCTGGCCCTGGCCCCGCTGTTCCACATCGGCGGGCTCAACGGCACGGTCAACCCGACCCTGCTGCGCGGCGGGTGCGCGGTCGTGGTGCGCGGCTTCGACCCGGCCGCGACGCTGGAGGTCATCGAGCAGCAGCGGGTGAACTCGTTCTTCGCCGTCCCCACCATGCTGGACGCGATGGCGCGCGAGCCCGGCTTCCGGAGCCGGGACCTGTCCGCGCTCCGGAGCATCGGTGCCGCGGGCGCGGCGGTCCCGCTGCCCACGCTGCGCACCTGGCTGGACCGCGGGATCACCATGCAGCAGGCCTACGGGATGACCGAGGCCGCGCCGGGGTGCACCGTGCTCGACTCCGCCGACGCCGAGCGCAAGGTGGGCTCCGCGGGCAAGCCGGTGTTCTTCACCGACCTCCGGGTCGTCGACCCCGAGGGCCGCGAGGTCGCCCCCGGCGAGGTCGGCGAGGTCGTCGTCCAGGGGCCCAACGTGATGGCCGGCTACTGGGAGGAGCCCGAGCAGACCGCCGCCGTCCTGCGCGAGGGCTGGTACCACACCGGCGACGCGGGCTCGATGGACGAGGAGGGCTTCCTCTACATCCGGGACCGGTACAAGGACATGATCATCTCCGGTGGGGAGAACGTGTACCCGGCCGAGGTCGAGTCCGCCCTGCTGGAGCTGCCGATGGTGGTGGAGGCGGCGGTCATCGGCATCCCCGACGAGACGTGGGGCGAGGTCGGGCTGGCGCTCGTCGTCCCGGCGCCGGGCAGTCCCGCCGACCCCGACGCGCTGCGCGCCGCGCTGCGCGAGCGGCTCGCCGGGTTCAAGGTGCCCAAGGAGGTCCGGTTCCTCGACGAACTGCCCAGGACCGCCACTGGCAAGATCCGCAAACCCGACCTACGCGCCAAGTACGCACCGACGAAGGAGAACGCATGACCGCACCGAAGCGGACGACGGCCACGATCGCCGAGCTGCCCGGGCTCAAGGGCACGGAGCTCGGCACCAGCGACTGGTTCGAGGTGACCCAGGAGCGGGTCAACACCTTCGCCGACGCCACCGACGACCACCAGTGGATCCACGTCGACGTGGACCGCGCCAAGGCCGAGAGCCCGTTCGGCGGCCCGATCGGGCACGGCTACCTGACCCTGTCGCTGGTCGTGCCGATGTACTCCCAGGTGCTCACCGTCAGTGACGCGAAGATGGGCGTGAACTACGGCCTGAACAAGGTCCGCTTCCCCGCGCCGGTGCCGGTCGGCTCCAAGATTCGGCTGACCGCCACCCTCAAGGACGTCGAGGAGGTCGCCGGCGGCCTGCAGCTGACCATCGGCACGGTCATCGAGCGGGGCGGCGGCGAGAAGCCGGTCTGCATCGCCGAGCTGCTCTTCCGCACCTACGGCTGACCCCGTGCTCGTGGAGTCGCTGGGTGACGGGTTCCGTTCCCCAGCGACTCCATAAGGTCGGGGCATGCGCATCGCCGTCTTCACCGGCTCCCAGCCCGGCCCGCCCGCCCACCAGCAGGCCGCGGCCGCCTTCGCCACGGACCTGGCCCGCGCCGGTGTCGGCGTCGTCTACGGCGGCGGGCACGTCGGCCTGATGGGGGTCGTCGCCGACGCCGCGCTGGCCGCCGGCGGCGACGTGGTCGGCGTCATCCCCCAGCACCTCGTGGACGACGAGCTCGCCCACCCCGGCCTGCCGCAGCTGGAGGTCGTCCCGTCCATGCACGAGCGCAAGGCGCGGATGGCCGAGCTCTCCGATGCCTTCGTCGCGCTCCCGGGGGCCGCGGGCACGCTGGAGGAGCTGTTCGAGGCCTGGACCTGGGGCATGCTCGGCCTGCACGCCAAGCCCACGCTGCTGCTGGACGTCGATGGCTTCTGGCAGCCCCTGCTCGCCCAGCTGCGCCGCATGGTGGACGACGGCTACCTCGACGCCCGCCGGTTCGACGCCCTCGGGGTCGTGCAGGACGCCGCCGAGCTGCTGTCCTTCGTCGACGGGTACGAGCACCCGGCCCGCAAGTGGACCCAGCAGGCCCGCTGACCGGCGGGGAGTGCCCCTGCCCTGAGATCACCCCCCGGATGACCCGCCGCGAGCCCACCTGCCGGGCCACGGCACGGACGTGGCCGCAGCCGTCGGCTGCTGGGTGTCCAGCGAGTCGCTGGCGGTGAGCGGGAAGGCCGAGGGCCGGATCCGCCAGGAGACCGAGGACGCCATCCACGCCGCAATCGCCCGGCTGGGCTACCGGCCGAACACGACCGCGGCGCCGACTACGGCCGCAGCACGGTGCGGCGGGCGCTGGCCGGGAACTTTCGCCGGACTGGTGCTGGCCAGTTCCAGCGGGCGGCTGCTGGACGGGTTCGTCCCACCTGCCCGACGGTGCTGCTGGACGCCGGGGGCCCGGTGGCCGGACTGGCCGGCGTGGACGTGGACCTCCGCGAGGCCCTGGCCGAGCTGGCCGCCCATCCGACCGGTCTGGGACCGCCGGCGGCGTACCTCGGCTTCCGCCGCGAGAAGGCCTCGGTCCAGGGACGGCGGTACCAGCCGGCCGAGGCCCTCCAGCAGCGCGGCGCCGTCCTCGACCCCACCACGGTCGGGCTGACCAGCCTGACCGAGTCGGCCGCCCAGGCCGTCTTCGCCCGGCACCTGGCCGGCCTGGCGGGCCTCCGGGTGTCCGCTGGGGTGTGCAGGGAGGCGTCATGGTCACGTCAAGCGCTTGCCGGTTCTCTTCGGTTACGTCTGTCCCCGTTGATCCACGCGGACCGGGCCCCTAGCGTCGGTGGACGTGGAGCCGCCGGCGGAGCACGCGGACGTCGTCGTGGTCGGTGGCGGACCGGCCGGCGCGG
>JAOPWG010000271.1 GCA_025965775.1 Modestobacter sp.
GTCGAGCGGCTGGCCGACCACCTGGTGAAGCGGCAGTACAGCGAGCCGCGGTGGGACGCCAAGCGCGGTTCCGTGGTCGCCACCGAGCGGGTCACCCTCTACGGCCTGCCGCTCGTCGTCGGCCGCCGGGTTCAGTACGGCTCGATCGACCCGGCCGTCTCCCGGGAGCTGTTCATCCGGCACGCCCTGGTGCAGGGGGAGTGGACCACGCACCACCGCTTCGCCGCGGACAACGCCCGCGCGCTGCAGCAGGTCGCGGATCTCGAGGAGCGGGCCCGCCGCCGGGACATCCGCGTGGACGACGAGACGGTCTTCGAGCTCTACGACGCCCGCGTGCCCGCCGAGGTCGTCTCCACCCGGCATTTCGACCGGTGGTGGAAGGAGGCCCGGCGGCAGACGCCGGACCTGCTGACCTTCACCCCTGAGCTCCTGACCAACGCCGCCGCGGTCGGGCAGGTCCGGGTCGAGGACTACCCGGACGAGGTCGCGCTGACCCAGGGCCTCACGCTGCCGTTGTCCTACGCCTTCGCCCCCGGGGCGGCCGAGGACGGCGTCACCGTCGACGTCCCGCTCGGCGTGCTGGACGCCGTGGCCGACCAGACGTCGGGGGGGTCGCTGGCCTTCACCGTCCCCGGGCTCCGCGCCGAGCTGGTCACCGCACTGCTGCGCACGCTGCCCAAGCAGCTGCGCCGCGGTCTGGTGCCGATCCCCGACCGGGTCCGCGAGGTGCTGCCGCAGATCGACCCCCTGGAGCCGCTGCTGCCGGCGCTCGAGCGCGAGCTGCGCCGGGCGACCGCGGTCACGGGGCCGCCGGACGCCTGTCACCCCGAGCAGGTGCCCGACCACCTGCGGGCCACCTTCCGGGTGCTCGACGACCGGCATCAGCTGCTGGCCAGCGGAAAGGACCTCGCCGCCCTGCGGGCTCAGGTGGCCCCGCAGAGCCGGGCCAGCCTGGCCCGGGCCGCCTCGGACCTGGAGCGCACCGGGCTGACCTCCTGGTCGTTCGGCACGCTGCCGCGCAGCGTGGAGGTGCGGCGCGGCGGGCACGTCGTGACCGCCTACCCGGCGCTGGTCGACGAGGGGGAGACCGTCGGCGTCCGGGTGGTCGCCACCGAGGCCGAGGCCGACCGGCTGACCTGGCGTGGCGCGCGCCGGCTGCTGGTGCTCAGCGTCGGGTCGCCGGTCCGGCCGGTGGTCAAGTCGCTGTCGTCGCGGTCGCGGCTGGCACTGCAGTTCAACCCGGACGGCGAGATCCCCGACCTGGTCGCCGACTGTGTGGACGCCGCCGCCGTGGAGCTCATCGCCGCGGCCGGGGGGCCACCGCGGGACGAGGCGGCCTTCGCCGCGCTGGTGCAGACCGCGCGTGAGCAGTTCCTGCCGCTGACCACCGACGCGGTGGGCCGCGTGGAGGCGGTGCTGACCGCGGCCCGTGAGGTCGCCGTGGCCATCGGCGCCGCCCCGGGACGCCGGGTGCCGGAGGCCGTGATCGCCGACCTGCGCCGGCAGATGGCCGGCCTGCTGCACCGTGGGTTCGTCGCGGACGCCGGGCGCCGCCGGCTGCCCGACCTGGTCCGCTACCTGACGGCGATGGCCCACCGGTTGGAGAAGTTGCCGGCCAACGCCGCCCGGGACGCGGTGTGGATGGCCCAGGTCGCCGCGGTCACCGCCGAGTACGAGCAGCTGCGGGCCCGCGTCCCGGCCGGCGGGGGACCCGACGACCCGGTGTCCCGGGTGCGCTGGATGGTCGAGGAGCTCCGGGTGAGTCTGTTCGCGCAGGCCGTGGGCACCCCCCGGCCGGTCTCCGAGCAGCGGGTCTACAAGGCGATCGACGGGGTGCTGGACCGGGTGCCGGCCTGACCGCGGGGTCAGTCGGTGGCCGGGTCCCGCGGTTCGCGCAGCAGCGTGGAGATGCGCTGGCGCGTGACGCCGAAGAGCGCGGCGATCCGGTTGATGCTCACGTCCTCGGCCTGCAGCGCGGCGGCCTGCTCGCGACGCCAGGCGTGCCCGGCGGTGGACAGCGACCCGAGCACCCTGCTGATCTGCTCGACGACCAGCGGTCGGGTCTCGCGGCCGACGATGTCCAGCCAGGCGACCCCGGACTCCCGCTGCCGCAGCAGGTCCGCGGCCCGGTGTCGGGCGCGGTCCAGCTCGACCAGGCAGGCGTCGAGTTCGTCGACCAGCTCCCGTAGGGCCTCGGTGGCGGGGTCGTCCCGCTCGCCGGAGAGGTGTTCCACCGCTGTTGCGCCTCCCTCGGCCACACGCGTCCTCGCCCGGTCCGGCACCACTCGTTCGGCGCATCCCCCTGGACCCGTCGCCTCCTGCACGGTAGTGCCCAACGGAACGGCTCGTCCCGGGTCGCCGGGCTGCTGGGCCGCCGGGTGAGAGCCGGGGAGTTTGCCGGCGGCCCGCGGCGGGGACGGCCCAGGGGACCGAGACCGCCGGACGAAGGAGTCGTCGCGATGACCGAGCCCAGCACCAACGTGGAAGCCGCCGGGGAGGAGCTGACCGACGCCGAGATGGTCGAAGCGGTCTCCGGTTCGACCGACAGCGCCTCCGAGCACGCCAGCGAAGCGGGCAAGGACTGGAACGGCGACCCGTCGCAGGCGCCGCGGCAATAGGGGCACCGCCGTCCCGCCCGGGGCGTCGTCCGGTTCAGGACGACGCGGGAGCCGGGCGGGCCGGCGTCCCCGGCCGGTCGGCGCCGAGGACGGCGTCGCGGGCGGCCCCCCACCCGGTCCAGGCCAGCGGCAGGAGCAGGGCCAGCAGCAGCGCGACCGGCCAGGTCCATCCGTCGGTGCGGTCGTGCAGGGCGCCCAGCACCACCGGCCCGGTGGCCGCCAGCAGGTACCCCAGGCACTGGGCCACCCCGCCGAGCTGGGCGGCGACCAGGGGGGTGGCGCTGCGCAGCACGATCAGGGTGAGCGCCAGGGCGAACCCGCTGCCCTGGGCGAGGCCGAAGAGGGCGACCCACAGGAAGGTCCCCGACGCCGGGGCGGCCAGCAGCCCGGTGAGGCCGCCCACGTAGGCGACGACGACGATCGCGACCAGCGGCCGCTGGGTGCGCATCCGGCCGGCCTGGGCCGGCGCCAGGAGCGCCCCGGCCGCACCGACGACGTTGGCCACCGCCAGCAGCAGCCCACCCTTGCCGATCGGCACCCCGGCATCGGCCAGGAGCGTCGGCAGCCAGGCGCTGACGGAGTAGAACTGCACGCTCTGCAGGCCCAGGAAGACCGTGACCTGGCGGGCCAGCGGGGCGCGCAGCAGCGACCAGGCCCCGGGCCCCGGCGTCTCGGGCGCGGTCCGGCTGCGGCCCACGCCGGCGACCGGCACCCACAGCGCCAGGGCGACCGCGGCCAGCAGCAGCCAGGACCCGAGTGCGACCCGCCAGTCGACGCCGAGGGCCACCCCGATGGGGACCGTGAGCCCGGCGGCGGCCGCGGCGCCGATGTTCAGCGACGACGAGTAGAGGCCCATGACCGCGCCCGGGCGGGTGAACTCCCGCTTGACGTAGGCCGGCATGAGCACGTTCGCCACCGCGATCGCGGCACCGGCGACCAGGCTGCCCGCGTAGAGCAGCGCCACCGGCTCCAGCAGTCGCAGCGCGATGCCCCCGGCCAGCAGCACCAGCGACCAAGCCACCGCCGTCTCCAGGCCGATCCGGCGGGCCAGTCGCGGCCCGAGCGGGGCGAACGCGCCGAAGCAGAGCACCGGCAGGGCGGTGAGCAGACCGGCCAGGGCGCTGCTCAGGCCGGTCTCGGCGCGCAGGTCGCGCAGCACCGGCGCCACGCCGACCACCGCGGGACGCTGGTTCAGCGCGACCGCGACGACGGCAGCCACCAGCAGGACCGTCGCGCCCCTCGAGCGCCCCGCGCCTGCCTCCTCCTGCACCCCGGGAGCAGATCACATCCGTCTCCGGCGGGCTCCCCTGTGGGCGTGGTCACAGAGTCTGGTTGAGTGTGCCCCGTTGGCGACGACGAAGGGCTGGCGCATGAGCATTCTGGGCACACGGGTGGTCCGCACGGAGGACCCGCTCTTCCTCACCCGCGGGGCGACCTACACCGACGACCTGGTCGACGATCGGCTGACCGGCGCGCTGCACGCGACGTTCGTTCGTTCCCAGGTGGCCCATGGCCGCCTGTTGTCGGTCGACACCTCGGCCGCGCTGGAGGCGCCCGGGGTGGTGGCGGTCGTGACTGCGGCGGACCTGTCGGACCTGGTCCCCCTGCCGCCGCCCTTCCCCTTCATCAACCAGGAGATGACCCGGCCCTGGCTGGCGTCGGACCGGGTCCGCTTCGTCGGTGACCCCATCGCGGTGGTGCTCACCGAGGAGCGTTACCAGGGCGAGGACGCCGCCGAGCTGGTGGCCGTCGACATCGATCCCCTCCCCGCGGTCGTCAGCACGGCCGACGCCGCCAGGGACGAGGTGCTGCTCTTCCCCGAGGCGGGCACCAACGTGATGGCCTCGTTCGGCGAGCCCGCGCCGGCGGACTTCTTCGACGGTTGCGAGGTGGTCGTCACCCAGGCGCTGGTCAACCAGCGGGTGGCGCCGGTGCCGCTGGAGAGCCGCGCTGCGGCCGCCTCCTGGGGCGCGGACGGCCGGGTCACCGTCTGGTGCACCAACCAGGGCGCCCAGCAGGCGCGCGGGCAGCTCGGCGACTGGCTGAAGATGGACCCTGACCTGATCCACCTGATCACCCCCGACGTCGGGGGTGGGTTCGGCGCGAAGATCGGCGCGGACCCGGAGTACGCCTTCGTCGCCTGGCTGGCCAAGCACGTCGGCCGGCCGGTCCGCTGGGCGGAGAGCCGCTCGGAGAACCTGGTCGGCATGCTGCACGGCCGGGGGCAGGACCAGGTGGTCACCATCGGCGGACGCCGGGACGGCACGGTGGAGGCCTACAGCCTGGTCTTCGACCAGGACTGCGGCGCCTACCCCCGGATCGGCGCCGTGCTGCCCACGCTCACCATGCTGATGGCACCAGGCGTCTACGGCTTCCCCAAGGTGCACTCCCAGGGGCGCGCGCTGGCCACCACCACCACGTCGATCGGTGCCTACCGGGGTGCCGGCCGGCCCGAGGCCACCGCCGCCGTCGAGCGGGCGATCGACCTGTTCGCCGCGGAGATCGGGATGGACCCGGCCGACGTGCGCCGGAAGAACCTGCTGCCGGCGTTCCATGAGCCGCACACCACGCCGATGGGTGCCACCTACGACAACGGCGACTACACCGTGGCGCTGGACAAGGCGCTCGACGCCGCCGGCTACGCCGACCTGCGCGCCGAGCAGGCCCGCCGGCGGGAGGCCGGCGACGCCCGCCAGCTCGGCATCGGGCTGTCGGTCTACGTGGAGATCACCGGGGCCGACAACGGCGCCGGGACCAAGGAGGCCGCCGAACTCGAGGTCCACCCGGACGGCACGGCCACCGTGCTCACCGGCACGTCCCCGCACGGGCAGGGCCACGCGACGGCCTGGGCGATGATCGCCAGCGACCAGCTCGGCATCCCGGTGGAGAAGATCACCGTGGTGCACGGCGACACCGACCGGGTGCCGGAGGGCGGGGGCACGATGGGCTCCCGCAGCCTCCAGCAGGGCGGCGCGGCGGTGCACCAGGCCGCCGGCGAGCTGATCGAGCTGGCCCGGCGGCGGGCGGCCGAGAAGCTCGAGGCCAACCCCGAGGACCTCGTCGTCGACCTGGGCATGGCCGGGCTGGCCGTGCGCGGGACCCCCGGAGTGGGCGTCACCTTCGCCGAGCTGGCCGCCGACGACCGGCTGCTGGTCAACACCGTGTTCAACGCCAACGCGCCGACGTTCCCGTTCGGCGCGCACGTGGCGGTCGTCGAGCTCGACGTGGAGTCGGGCAAGGCCCAGGTCGTGCGGATGGTGACCGTCGATGACGCCGGCACGATCGTCAACCCGCTGCTGGCCGAGGGCCAGCGGCACGGGGGCATCGCCCAGGGCGTCGCCCAGGCGCTGCTGGAGGAGGTCCTCTACGACGAGGACGGCAACCCGACGACCTCCACGCTGGCCGACTACCCGTTCATCTCGGCGACCGAGCTGCCCAGCTTCGAGCTCGTCGAGATGTCCACCCCCACGCCGATGAACCCGCTGGGCGCCAAGGGCATCGGCGAGGCCGGGACGATCGGGTCCACCCCGGCGGTGCAGAACGCCGTCATCGACGCCGCGGCACACCTCGGCGTCCGGCACGTCGACATGCCCGCCACCCCCATGCGGGTCTGGCGAGCCATCCGGCAGGCCGGACACAACGCTTCGCAGGAGGGCAACTGATGCAGGTCTCCATCACCGTCAACGGTGAGCAGCGCACGGACGAGGTCGAACCCCGGCTCCTGCTGGCGCACTACCTGCGGGAGGTGCGCGGGCTCAAGGCGACGAACATCGGCTGCGACTCCACGTCCTGCGGGGCGTGCACGGTCATCGTCGACGGGCTCAGCGTCAAGAGCTGCACGGTGCTGGCCGTCCAGTCCGACGGCGCGCAGGTCACCACGCTCGAGGGGCTGGCCGGCCCGGACGGCGAGCTGCACCCGATGCAGGCCGCCTTCCGCGCCGAGCACGGCCTGCAGTGCGGGTTCTGCACGCCCGGCATGGTGATGGCCGCGATCGGCGTGCTGGCCGACAACCCCGACCCCACCGACCGCGAGGTCCGGGAGGGGCTGGAGGGCAACCTCTGCCGCTGCACCGGCTACCACAACATCGTCAGGGCGGTCCGGACCGCGGCCCAGGCCGGTCCCGCCGCCGGTCAGGTGCCGCAGGCGCAGGAGGTGGAAGCATGACCGAGCTCGCGAGGTCATCGAAGAGCACAGCATCCCGGGTCACGAGCCGGACGAGCGTCAGCGAGGAGGGCAAGTGATCCCCTCGCCGTTCGAGTACGTGAAGGTGCGCTCGGTGGACGAGGCGCTGGCCGCGCTGACCGAGCACGGGGAGGACGCCAAGCTGCTCGCCGGCGGCCACTCGCTGCTGCCGATCATGAAGTTGCGGCTGGCGATCCCGACCGTGCTGATCGACATCAGCGGGATCAGCGACCTGTCCTACGTCCGGGTCGACGGCGACGGTCCCGATGCCATGGTGGCCATCGGCGCCGGCACCCGGCACTTCGAGCTGGAGCGGGACGACGTCGCCCGGACCGAGGTGCCGCTGCTCCCGCACGTGGCCGGCCGGGTCGGCGACCCCCAGGTTCGTCACCGGGGCACGATCGGCGGCACGACGGCGCACAGCGACCCCGCGTCGGACCTGCCGACCGCCCTGCTCGCCCTCGGCGGCACCGTCGTCCTGCAGGGTCCGGGTGGGCGCCGGGAGGTCCCGGTGACGGAGTTCTGGACCGGCTTCTTCGAGACGGCGATGTCGCCCGACGAGATGGTCGTCGAGCTGCGGGTGCCGCGCACCGGGTCGATCGGGTGGGGTTACGAGAAGTTCACCCGGCGGGAGAACGACTGGCCGATCGTCGCGGCGGCCGCCGTCGACGGCCGGGTGGCGCTGGCCAACATGGCCGGTTCGGTCGTCCGGGCCACGGCGACGGAGGAGGCGCTCGCGCGCGGTGCCTCCATCGCCGAGGCCGCCGAGCTCGCCGACCAGGGCACCTCGCCCGGTGCCGACATGCACGCCGACCAGGAGTACCGCCGGCATCTCGCCCGGCTGCTCACCCGGCGCGCGCTGGAGACGGCCGCCGGGGTCTGACCTCCGGCACCCTCGAACGCCAGTGGCCCACCCTCCGCCGGAGGGTGGGCCACTGGCGTCCCGGGCACGATCCGACCCCCGGTGGGCTCTTTTCGGGCTCAAGCCCTGAGTCGAGGGGCTCAGCGGGCGGGGATGAGCATCCCGGCGCCCACCGTGGCGTTGGTGGACTCGTCGATGAGGATGAACCGGCCGGTGACCCGGTTGCGGTGGTAGTCGTCGACGAACAGCGGTTGGGTGGTGCGCAGCCGGACCCGGCCGATGTCGTTGAGCCCCAGTTCCAGGCCACCCTCGGCCTCGGTCTGCCGGTGCAGCGTGTTCACGTCCAGCTTGTACTGCAGCTCCTTGACCACCGCGCGCACCGAGCGGGTGGTGTGCTTGACCGCCAGCCGCTGCCGCGGCCGCAGCGGCTGGTCGCTCATCCAGCAGACGAGCGCGTCGACGTCCTGGGTGACCTGGGGGGCGTTGTGCGGCCGGCAGATGAGGTCACCCCGGGACACGTCCAGGTCGTCGGTGAGCCGCACGGTGACCGACATGGGCGGGAAGGCCTCCTCGAGCGGACCGTCCGGCCCGTCGATCGCGGCGATCGTCGTCGTCAGCCCGCTGGGCAGCACCTGGACCTCGTCGCCGGGCCGCAGCACGCCCCCGCCGACCCGCCCGGCGTAGCCGCGGTAGTCGTGGTGGGCGTCGGTCTGCGGGCGGATCACGTACTGCACCGGGAAGCGGGTGTCGACCAGGTTGCGGTCGCTGGCCACGTGCACGTGCTCGAGGTGGTGCAGCAGGGAGGTGCCCTCGTACCAGGGCATGTTCGCCGAGCGGGTCACGACGTTGTCCCCGGCCAGCGCGGAGATGGGGATGACGGTCAGATCGGGGACCTCGAGCTTGGTGGCGAAGGCGGTGAACTCGTCGCGGATACGATCGTAGATCTCCTCGGACCAGTCGACGAGGTCCATCTTGTTGACTGCGACGACCAGGTGCGGCACCCGCAGCAGGGAGGCCAGGAAGGCGTGCCGACGGCTCTGCTCGAGCATGCCCTTGCGGGCGTCGACCAGCACGATCGCCAGGTCCGCGGTCGAGGCGCCGGTGACCATGTTCCGGGTGTACTGCACGTGCCCGGGGGTGTCGGCCAGGATGAACGTGC